>JAFDCW010000600.1 GCA_019312705.1 Deltaproteobacteria bacterium | reverse complement strand
GCACCCCGACGGCGGCCGCCGTACGGGAGACCACGTCGAGGAGGATCGGCCTCTCTTCGTGGCTGGCTCCGATGTCCAGGAAGGTGATCTCGTCGGCGCCGCCCTCGGAGTAGCGTGCGGCACACTCGACCGGGTCCCCGGCATCGCGGAGGCCGACGAACTGCACGCCCTTGACCACTCTCCCGTGTTTGACGTCGAGGCAGGGAATGATTCGGCGGGCGAGCATCAGCTCGCTCCCGAGAGAGCAGCTCGGGCTTCGGCGAGGGTGAAGACCCCGGCGTACAGAGCGCGGCCGATGATGGCGGCCCGAACCCCCTCGGCGCGGAGAGCGAGCAGGTGCGCCACGTCTCCGATGCCCCCGGAGGCAATCACCGTCGCGTCTACCGCCCCTTGGAGGGCCGCTGTGCCCTCGACGTCGGGGCCCTCTCGAGTCCCGTCGCGCTCGATGTTTGTATAGAGCAGGGCCACGGGACCGGGGCCCCAGGCATCGACCTCTCGCGCGACCTCCGCCGCGGGCCGTCCCGTGCCTTCGAGCCACCCTTCGACCGCGACCTCGCCGCCCCGGGCGTCGATGGCGACCACCACCCGGGAGGGGTCTTCGGCGATGAGCGCGCGAACCCAGCCGGGGCTCTTGATCGCCGCCGTGCCGAGTACCACGCGCGCCACCCCGGCATCGAGCCACCGCCGGGCCGTCGCTTCGTCGCGGATCCCGCCGCCAACCTCGACGGCCAGGTTCGTGGCCTCGACGATTCGCGTCACCGCGTCGACGTTGACGGGCGCGCCGTCACGGGCGCCATCCAGGTCGACGACATGCAACCAGCGAGCGCCTTCATCGTGGAATCGCCGCGCGGGCTCCGCGGGATCATCCGCGTAGACAGTCACCTCGTCGTAGCGCCCCTTGTGCAGCCGCACCACGCGGCCCTCGAGAAGGTCGATGGCCGGAAGGAGTTCCATAGTCATGCCGCCTCGAAGTGCTGAAGGAAGTATCGGAGAAGTGCATGGCCGCGGCCCTGGCTCTTCTCGGGGTGAAACTGGCAGGCAAGCACATTGCCCGAGCGCACGGCCGCGCAGATGGGACCGCCGTACTCGGCCCGGCCCACGGTGAGGGACGGGTCCTCGGGCTCGCAAACGTAGCTGTGCACGAAGTAGAACCAGCCGCCTTCGGCAAAAGGGGCTTGATCGCCTTGGACCACGTTCCAACCCATATGCGGGATCTTCAGCCGCGCGCCGGTCTCCGAGTCGCGGCGATCCGTCGACAGGGCCGCGACCCGGCCGCGAAAATGACCGAGCCCCTTCGCGCCGGGAGCTTCGTCGCTCTCTTCGAAGAGGCCGTGCATGCCGAGGCAAATCCCGAGGTAGGGCGTGCCACGGCCCAGGGCCTCGGTGAGCGCATCGCGGTGTCCGCGGTCGAGGGCTCGGGCGAAATCACGATATGCCCCCTGACCGGGCACGACCAACCGGGCAGCCGCCGCCACGTCCTCGGGTTCGCTCACCACGACGGGGTCAGCACCGGCATCGTGAAGAGCGCGTTCGACGCTCTTCAGATTGCCGAGGCCGAGGTCCACGATCGACACGCCAGGACGGCGCGTCATCCGCCCCCCAGGGTCCCCTTGGTAGAAGGCACACCCGTCACCCGGGGATCGATTTCGATCGCCTGGCGCAGAGCTCGGGCGAACGCCTTGAAGCAGACCTCGATGATGTGATGGAGGTTCTCGCCGGCCACCAAGTGGAAGTGCAGATTGACCTTCGCCGACCGCGCAAAGGCCTCGAAGAAGACCTCCGCGAGCTCAGTATCGAAGTCCCCGACCCGCGCCTTCGGGATGGGCACGTTCCACACGAAGTGGGGACGCCCGGACAAGTCGAGGGCGCAGGTCACGCAGGCCTCGTCCATGGGCAGAGTCGCCGCGCCGTAGCGGCGCACGCCGACCTTTTCTCCGAGGGCTTCGTCGACCGCCCAGCCGAGGGCGACCCCGAGGTCTTCGGTCGTGTGGTGCCCATCGATGTGTGTATCGCCGAACGCGTCGACCATGATGTCGACGAGGCCGTGGCGGGCGATTTGCTCGAGCATGTGGGTCAGGAACGCGATGGGCGTCTGCACGTTGCTCTCGCCGGAACCGTCGAGGGTCACGGCGGCGCGAATGCGGGTTTCGCCGGTCTGGCGCTCAACCTCCGAGTGGCGTGTCATTGCGGGAGGGAGCGTACCAGATGAGGGCCGGCCGTCAGCCCTTCCTCTTCTCGATGTTCGCCGAGACGATCGCGATGCGAGATTCGATGAGTTCGTTGCCGGGCTCGTGCCCCTGGGCGATCTTCAGGTTGAGCTTGGCTGTCTGCCAATCCTCCGCCTTGATGGCCTCGAGGGCTTTCTTGTAGAAGGGCCGCGCCTTCGGCGAATTGACGGTCAGTATGCCCGAGCCCATGGAGCGTAGCGAGGCCCGGGAATCGTCGATGGTCGAGTCGTAGCGCAGCGTACCCTTGGCAAGCTGGGCGTCGTAGCGCCGGCGACTGTCGGGATCGAGGAGCACCCGATAGGCCTCGGCCCCGCGACGGAAAATTTGCGCGGCCCGGGCGAGCTTTGGCGAGGCCCCGCCGACGTGGCGGTCGGGGTGGTACTTGAGGGCGAAGTCGTGAAACGCCTGGCGGACTTGATCGGCCGTCGCGAGCTGCGCCAGGCTGAGGAGAGTGTAGTAGTCGAGCTGGTCGAGGCGGTCCGGCCCTTCCCCCCCGGCCGGCACCTCAGTGCCCGCCGTTCAGCATGGCCGCTTGACGGTCGATGAGGCGCTGCACCTCGTCTTCGGACATCCCCCCGACGAGCTTGATGCGCACATCCTGCTCTTTGCCCGTCTCGACGTCCGTGGCCCTGACCGCGAGGATGCCGTCGACTCCGATGACGAAACACACCTCGATGTGCACCCCACCCCGAGATGCCGCCCGGAGCCCGGCGAGCTCGATCTCTCCGAGCCCCTGGTTCTCGTCGAGGCGACGCGACTCACCCTGGAAGATACGCACATTCACGAGGCGCTGGTTGTCCTGGGCGGTGCTGAAGACCCGGGTTTGCTCGACGGGGATTGCCGCGTTCTGTTTGATGACAACTTCGCAATAACCACCAACCGTCTCGATGCCGAGGCTGTGGGGGGTCACGTCGAGGAGGAGCGGCATCTCGGGCTCGGGGGCATCCGGCGCGAGGGGCACGGCCGGCTCGAGGACCGACAGGTCCGGCGCCCGCACACTCGCCCGGTCGAGGGATCGCTGCCCCACCTCCGGGTCAGGGGAGAACGCGGGGCCGACGGGGAGAGCGCCCGCTTCTTCGATGGGAGCGTTGCGGAAACTCGGGAGAGGGGGGGGCGCCGCTGCGAAGGCCGGCGTCTCGACGGTACGGTCGCCGACCGGATCCGGCGACCCGGGCGGAGAGTCACCGCTATCGCCGAAGTCCGGCAGCGCAGGGGCCGGCGGGACGGCAGGAACAGGCGGACCGGGGGGTTGGGAGCCGAGGCCCTCCCAGAGAGGCGGCAAACTAGCGGGGCCAGCGGGTGCCGCGGAAGTTGAGTCTAGGACGTCCGCGGGCGGGACCGAGGTCGTGCGCGGCGGCGCAACCTGCGAGGGCCGCGTGACCTCGAGATCGGCCCGGCTGATCCGACGCAACGCGACCTTGCCGAGGGATGTGCGTTCTGCCGGGGCGGTGAGGGCGCGACCCTGGATGGCGGCGCCTTGGGCGACGACCAGGTCGGGGTCGATGCCGCTCAGGTGTGCGCGGCCAAAGTACTCGGTGACCATGC
>JAFDCW010000599.1 GCA_019312705.1 Deltaproteobacteria bacterium | reverse complement strand
ACCCACGACGGCATCCCGGTCGCCGACTGGCCCGGCGAAGGCGATATCGCCCAATCCGTCGCGATGATTCGCCCCAACTGGCTCGCGCTCGGGCCGAGCGCCGAGGTGGCCCGTTTCATCGCCATGGCTCGGGCCGGTTCGACGGAAATCGTCACCGGCTTCCCGATGCCCTGGGAGGGCGACGGCTCGGTCGTCGAAGAGGAGTTTGGCCTCATGGGCGAGAGCCGCGGCGGGGCCGAGGGTGCCGTGGCGCGGCCGCACCTCCCGAACGAGTACTCCTTCCGCATCTCGAACGACGCCGAGGGCAATATCACCGCCCGATGGGTCGCCCTCTTCCCGGACGCGGCGGCGGTCGCGGCGGCCTCGGAACACTGGGACGCCCAGCGAAGGGAGTACGCGGGGAACCCGATGCTCTCGCTCCTGGGCCTGAGCTCGGCCCTCGAGGGGGCGCGCTTCGAGTCCGACGCCAACCAACTCACGTTTTCGCTGCACCTCACCCTGATCCAGATGAGTCGTCTCATCCGATTCATGACGCCGATGATCGTCGGCGGACGGCGCGGGAATCGCGGTCGGCCCGCAGCAACCGAGTCTCCGGAAGCCCAAGGCGGCGCTACCGCTCGCTGACGCGCAGGGCGGAGGTCAGCTCTGCTGCTTCAGATGCGCTTGGTGCTTCTTGCGATCGCGCAGTGAAAGCAATGCCGGCAGCGCAACCACCGCCGCGGCAACGCAGGTCACCTCGCTGATGGCCATGGCCAAACCAAAGGAGTTCAACGCCTGGTTGCTGCTCGCGTAGAGCGAGATGTAGCCGAAGATGGTCGTCATCGAGCAGAGCACGACGGCCCCGCCGGTGGCCTCGATGGCGCGCCGGGCAGCGCCGGCGCGGCCCTGCCCGAGTTCGTCCTTCGCGTCCTGGTCGGCCTGCTCTTCCTGCACGTAGCGCTGCATGTAATTCACGCCGTAGTCGGCGCCGTTGCCGAACGTGATGGGGAACGCCAGGAAGTTGAGGAAGTTGATGCGCAGCCCCGAGAGCGCGATCGTCGCCGCCATCCAGAGGATACCGACGAGCAACGACGCGAGGGTCAGGAAGCGGTCGCGCCATCGGCGGAAGCTGATCATCAGGAGGATCGAAGTCAGCAGCAGGGCGACCGAGACGGCCTTGGGCGCATCGGTATAGATGGCCGAGAGCAGGTCTGCGAAGACCCCCGCGTTGCCGGTCATCGGGGGCCGGCTGCCGTCGGGGAGGACCACCTGGCGGATCTGCGAGGCCCACTCGATCATGAACTTGCCGTCCCAGTTGTTTCCCGCCTCGTCGTGGCCAATGAAGATCACGCGGCCGACGGTGCCGTCCCTCTCCGAGAAGGCTCGGGTGAAGGTCCCGGGGATGTCCGCCTCGGTGACCGTCGCAATCACCTCCGGCGGCATCTGCTCGTCAATCTCACGCATCTCTTCGTCGTCGGCGTACCGGCGCACATCGAGGAGCAGCTCGCGGAGTTCCCCGAGGAGAGCGATCTTGTCTTCTTGGCGGTCGGGGATGAGCGCATCGAGGGTGGTGATTTCCCCCAACACCCCGGGTTCGTTTTCGCGAATCTCTTCGAGCTCGGCCGCGATGCCTGGGACCATCGACCGCTCCGGGGCCAGCATCACCATGGCGCTCCCGGACATCGACTCGCTCACGATTTCGCCCTGGCGGTCGCCGCGACGTATTCGTAGACCTCGACCGCGGCGAAGACGGTCAGGATAGAGGCCACGACGAGGACGGTCTTGGGGGCCTTCAGCGCCGCCCACCGAAATGCGATGCCGTATATGTTCCGTCGGGCGGCCTCGCGGCGCTGGATCGGGCGAATGCGCTCGAAGAGCGAAGCGAGGGCGGGCAGCACCATGATGCAGCCAATCCAACAGACGACCATGCCGAAGCCGCCGATGATCCCGAAGTCCCGAAAGCCGCGAAAGTCGGTGATGGTCAGGGAGCCGTATGCCAGGGCCGCGGCGAGGGAGGCGGTGAGCGTGGCGGCCCAGATGCCCTTGTGGGTATTGGCGAGGGCGAGGGGGACCGGTGTGCCCTCGCGGCGCTCTTCGAAGTAGCGCGCCAACCAGATGACGTTGGGGTTCACGCCGTTGCCCACGACGATGCTGCCGAGGAAAGCCGAGGACGAGGTGAGGTAGTCGACGGTGAGCTCGGCGAAACCAAAGGTGACGAGGACCGGAGCGACGAGGGCTAGGCCCAGGAGGGGGATCGAGCGGTTGCTCAGGAAGAAGAGATAGACGCTGAAGAGCACGAGGACGATGGTGACCGTCGTCGCGATGGCGACCTCACCGATGAGGGCCTCCGCCTCCTCGACGCTGTCCATGAGGTCGGCGCCGAGGTCCCACCGGATGTCCGAGAGACCGGTGTCCGCCGCAACCCGCGAACACCGCCGTTCGACCTCGTCGGCGAGGGCGCGGCCGGCGAAGTTTTGGCCGAGGCGGATCTCCGTGCGCAGGAAGATCGCGATCAGCGGCTGGTCGTCGTGCTCGAAGAAGTCGGACTGGATTCCGCCCTCGCCTTCCTCGGTGTCGCCCTCGAGCCTATCGACGAGGACTTGGAAATCCGGCGGCTCTTCATCGTCGAGCTGGACGATGAAGGGATTGGACTGGGCGACTTCGTATTCCTTGCGCTCCTCGAGGGCGTCGCGGATTTCTTCGAGGTCCTCGTAGGGGGCGAAGAGATAACGATTCTCTTCAATGAACGCGTCGACCTCGCCCGCGTTCCAGTCGACGCCGATGACGTTCTCCGGGGGGTTGTCGTCGAAGTCCTGGGCGAGGGCCCGGGCGAAGGTGCGCACGTCTTCGCGAGAATCGGCATGGTGGACGATGACCGTCAGGGTCGTCGCCTGGCCGATGCGGTCCTGCATGCGCTCGAGGTCGACCACCGCCGGAGCGTTCTCCGGGAGCAGCGCCGTCAAGTCGCCACGGAGCTCGAGCTGAGCCACCAAGGGCAGCGACGCGAGGGCGAGGACCATCGCGGGTACGACGTAGCGCAGGGGCCGGGAAGCCTGGTCCGTCGCCAGCTCCTCGAAGAAATGGTCGGCGCGCTTGCCCATCGCTCGGAGATATCCCTTCACTCGGCGGGCCCTTCGATGGGGTCGCCGGCGGGAGCTTCACCGCCGGTGCCGGCGATGCGCGCGGCGGCACCAATGTCACTGACGCCGCCCCAGAGCGCCAGTCCCGAGAGCGAGGTCGTGGCGAGGATGATCTGGGAGATGCGAGCCAAGAGAGCGATGGACACCGCCTTCGCTGGGTCGTCGGCGAAGCCCAGGGTGCTGGCAAACACCCGGTAGGTGCCCTCGACGACGCCGACCTGATTCGGGATGAAGTCGCCGGCGAAGGCCCCGACCAAGTGCACGCCCTGGGCGAGGAGAGCGCCGCCGCCGGTGAAGAGGCCGCCGACGGCGAGCAGAGCGATGCCGTACTGGATGGTCTGGGAGATGCGCCCGACGAAGAGCACGGCGACCGCCTTGATCAACCGGCTGCGCGGAACCCGCAGCGCGCCGTCGAGATCGTCGGCAACGTGCACCATCTTGCGGATGCGCTTGCCGAGGAAGCGACCGATGCGGAGCTTTCGCGACAGAGCCAGGATGACCGTCCCGCCGACGAAGGTAACGAAGCCATTGAGCGCCATGAGCCAGGTGAGCGCGTGGTCCCAGCCGCAGATGGACCCGATGGCGATGAGGCAGGGGATGGTGATGAGGCTGTTGGCCAAGAGCGACAGCGCCTGGGCGTTGGTCGCGGCCGCCGCCGCCCGACCCGCGCCGACGTAGGGATTGAAGGCCGTCGCCCGGGCGATCTCAGCGCCGGCGCGCCCCGCCGGCACCAGCACCATGAAGACATAGGTGACCATCTGAGCGCGGACGAACTCCGGCCACGGAATCTTCTTGGCGTCTTCCTCGAGGAGGATTCGGTGGGCGGCGATTTCGGTCGAGAACCACCCGAAGTCGAAGAGCACCAGGAGCACCATGTAGGGGCCCGCAGCGAGCAAGGTCTCGAGCACACGTGCAGGGCCGACCTCGTTGACGAGGTACACCACAACGGCCGTGCCCACGGCTAGGAAGGCCCACTTCAGGATGCGCTTGAACCGGGGGGACAAAGGTCAGGCCCTCAGAGCCTTTTGGGGCTTGTCCGACTGTTGGGATTGGGCTCGTTCGGCGATACGCGCCCGCGCTGCCCAAACCTTGGTAAACGCCGACGCGTATTGCTCGACCGTCGCCCGGGACTGAGCGATGAGAGGATAGGACTGGCTGAAGAGCACGACCGAGCCCTCGAGCATGCGGCGCGCGACCGGATAGCGCGACGGGTCGTAGTTCTCTCGCAGGCGCGGCAGCGCCGCCTCGGGGACGGGCCATCCTTCTCCGCGGCAGAGGCGATCGGCGAAGAGCGGATGACCGGGGAGGATCTCGGTCTGCCAGTAGACGACCTCGACGCCCTCGGCGCGAAGCGCAGCCACCATCTCGTCGCGGAAGGCCCGGGGGCCCACTCCTTCGAGGCCGGCGGCTTCGAGATCGAAGCCCACCCGGAACTTGTGGTGCACGCTGCGCCGGCCACCCGGCACGGACGGCGGCACGACGCCATCGAGCTCATCGAGGCGGCCGATCAACCAGTCAGCGTTGTCCTGGGCGGCGCGGGTCCGGCCGGGGAGCTTGGCGAGCTGGGCGCTGGCGAAGGCCGCGGTCATCTCGTTGCCGCGATACATCGAACCGACGAAGGACGACACCATGGGGCCGCCGTCGAGGGGATGAACGAGGTCGAGGGGACCATCGGCCGGGGCGACGTCCTGGCCGAAATTGCGAATGCGGTTCGCGTGGGCGTAGGCGTCAGCGTCGTTCGTCACGAACACCCCACCCTCCCCGCAGCCGAGGTTCTTGCTCGACTGGAGCGAAAATCCGCCGGCACCGAGGAGAGCGCCCACGGGCCTATCGTCGTAGGTCGCGAGGTGCGCTTGGGCCGCGTCTTCGACGACGGCGATGCCATGCTTTTTGGCAAAGGCACCGATGGCGCCGACGTCGGCGGGGCAGCCGTGCACGTGCACGGGCATGATGGCCCGGGTGCGCTCGGAGAGGGCCCCGGCCAGGAGCTCCGGGTCGAGATTGCCCGTGTCGGGGCGAACGTCGACGAAGATGGGCAACGCTCCCCGGAGGAGTGGCGCAATCGCGGTGGCGACGAAGCTGTAGGCCGGGATGATGACTTCATCCCCAGCCCTGACGCCGACCGCGGCGAGGGCGAGCTGGAGAGCGCTCGTCCCGCTGTGGGTCAACAGAGCGTGCTTCGCCCCAACCTGTTCTGCGAACTCGCCTTCGAAGGCCAGCGCCGCCGGCGCGTTGCTGCCAGACATCACGCCGCGGCTCAGGACCTCGGCGACGGCGGCGCGCTCTTCGTCTTCGACGATGGGCCACCGAGCGTGCTTCACGTCGGACAGGGCCTGGGGCCCTCCGTC
>JAFDCW010000057.1 GCA_019312705.1 Deltaproteobacteria bacterium | reverse complement strand
CACTGCACCCGGGCCACGGCGCACATTTTTTCGTCGGCGGAAGCGGCCGGGCTGCTTAACTGTTGGGACAAGCGGTCGGCACGGGCCTCGCAAGCACGATCGTCCGTGGCGATGGCAAGTAGCAATTGGCGATCGAACGCCCCGATGATCTCTCCTTACCGAATCCGCCCCAACGCTGGGCCTTCCCTCGAGATCGTCTTGCGTCCGTCGGTCGAGTACTGGGTTCTGGTCATCGCCGCTGGCATCACGCTGGTCCTCGGCCTTCTCGCGCCCCTGGTGGTCTTTCGCAGCCCCGGCGGGTGGCTCGTCCTGGTGACTGCCGTCGGCCTCCTGCTCTTCGTCGCCCCGGCGATTCGCGTCCTGCTGAGCTTCCCGCGGGATCGCCACGGCTCCAGGGTATCGGTGGGCGGCGGCGCCGTGGTGGTGCGTAGCGAGGGCCGCACCGAGCGGGTGGCCTTCACCAAGCTTCGTTTGGTCTTCGATCGACGCCGGGGGAAGTTGATCTTCGACGAGGCCCGGCGAGTATCACTCACTCTCTCGACGCATCGGCGCCAAGACCTTCGCGTGCTCCAGGACCGCCTGCATCAGATCACTGGGATGGCTGTGGGCGACGCCGACGGTTCTCGGCGGGAGGTCCGGCCGGGTTCCGCGTCGGCCGTCGAGATTCGCCTACGGCGCCCGTCATTCGCGTGGGCCTTGCCCGGCATCATCGGCGCCGTCCTAGCGGTTCCGCTCGTCATCCGCGGCCTCGGCCCCGGCGCGGCCCTGGTGGTGGTGATCTTCGGGGTCGCTTCCTGGGTCGCCCACAAAAAGCTCCGCCGGCGTCTGCCGCGCTCTCTCCGGGTGAACGCCCTCGGCCTCTCCGTGACGGACCGTGAGGGCAAGGTTACGGTCACGCCGCGCATCCATCTGCGCCCCATGCTCACCGCAGGTCTCCTGCGATTTCCCGCTGCAGGCTGCTCGGTGCATGCCTACCAACTCGAATCGCCTTCCGAGTGGCCGGCGTTCCTCGAGGCCTTGAGCGACTGCGTCGGCCACGACGTCGGCGGGTCGTAGACCCGCGTCGTAGTTCTGTCCGATTGACCCCATCGCCGGCCCGGTGGGACCCTCTCTCATGGTACGAAATCTTCTCTTTTCTGTGTTCTACGTTGCTTCGGCCCTCGCCTCGGGTTGCGGCGACGACGGCGGGGCCGGAGGCGGCGACTCCTGCGCCTCGACGGCGGACTGTGCCGCGTCGGAACAGTGCATCGATGGCTTGTGCGTCGCACGGCCCGACAGCGCCGTCGGTGATTCCTCCGTCGATACGGGTCCGGCGGACGCCGGCTCGCCGGTTGGCGACCGCTGCGGCGATACTCGCCCGTGCCCCATGGGGTTCGTCTGCGAGGGCGGGCTCTGCGACATCGACTGCGGCGCCGAGGCGCGCTGCGCCGGTGCGTGCTGCGACTCGGGCAACGTCTGCTACCTCGGCGCCTGCGTGGTCCCCGGCACGGACTGCTCGCCGACCGGCGGGCTCACCTGCGTGAATCGCCGCTGCCCGGCCGGGGAGCAGTGCGATCCGAGCCTCCTACGGTGCCTTCCGATCCCGAGCGACGTTTCGTGCACCGTCGAGTCGTCGGGCACCTTCGAGCCGGTCCTCGCCTGGAAGTGGGAGGGGTCGAGCGAACACCCCGCCTTCGACCTCGTCCTCGCGAGCCCCGCGATCATCGACCTCGACGGTGACGGGGCGAGCGACGTCATCGTTCCCGTGACCGACTACGTGCCCGGGGGCCCCGGCATCGGGGGACTCATCTGTGCGCTTTCAGGTGCCGGGGACTGCGACGGCGGCCCCCGGGAGCTTTGGTGTACGAGCCCCGACGACGTGCGTCACACCCCCGGGGTGACTCCGGCGGTCGCGGATCTGAACGGGGACGGGAATCTCACCATCGTCGTCGCCGCGGCCCGAGGCGTCGACAATGCCCGCGGAATCTACGGCTACCAGGCCGACGGCACGCGGCTCCCGATGTTTGGAACCGATTCGGCCGGCGACCCGGTCGACGTGTTCATGATGGTGGGCGCGCCCGGCATCGCTGACCTCGACAACGACGGGAGCGCGGAGGTCTACGCCGGCTTCACTGTCTTCGATGCCGACGGCCGATTGCTCTGGCAGCAACCCGGGGCCACCGGCAACGACAACTTTGGACCCATAACCGTCGCCCACGACCTCGACGGCGATGGCGACCTCGAACTCATCGGCGGCAACATGGCCTATCGGGCCGACGGGACCGAGTTCTGGGCTGCGGGCGCCGACGCCCGGGCCTTTGCGGACGGCTGGCCAGCGATCACCGACGTCGACCTCGACGGCGCCCCCGAGGTCGTGGTGGTGAGTAGCGGGACCTTGAGAATCTTCGACCGCGACGGCAATCGATTCACCACCAGCGAGGTGAGCTTCCCCGGCCGCGGCGGTCCCCCGACCGTCTCAGACCTCGACGGCGATGGTCGTCCGGAGGTCGCCGTCGCCGGAAGCGACTCCCTCAGTGTCTACGACATCGGCCCGGCCCCGGACTTCACCATCAGCCTGCTTTGGCGCGCCGCGTCCCGGGACTTCTCATCGAACTTCACCGGCTCGAGCGTCTTCGACTTCGACGGCGACGGACAGGCTGAGGTGCTCTACGGGGACGAGTGCTACGCCCGGGTCTACGACGGGGCCGGCGACGGAGCGGGGGGCGGGTCGGTGCGCTTCGAAGTGCCGAATACGTCGTGCACTGCGACGGAGTACCCCGTCGTTGCGGACCTCAACGGAGACGGCAAGGCCGAGTTCGTCGTCGTGAGCAATGATCTGCTCGGGACCGCCAGCGCCTGTCAACCCTACGCCCAGGCCTGCGTCGATACGTATCCGGGCTACGAGACGACCACCGGGGTCCGCGTCTACCGTGACCGCCTCGACAACTGGGTGCCCACCCGGGCGATCTGGAACCAGCACGGCTACCACGTCACCAACGTCTGTGACGGCCGCGACTCGGTCTGCGATGGCGCCGAGAACGTGCACGGGCGCATTCCGCGGAACGAACCCGCGAGCCACGGCTTCCCCGCCGCCGCGCCCCTCAACAGCTACCGGGTCAACGCCGAGCTCGAAGTGGCCAACGGTGCTCCGGACCTCGTGGTGAGCGAGCTCGCCGCGAACCTGGTCCGGTGCCCGTCGGCGATGACCCTCCGGGCCGTGGTCACCAACCGCGGCTCCGTCGGTGTGGCCTCCGGGGCCGAGGTGCGCTTCTACCAACGCCTCGCCGACGGCACCGAGCGGGCCATCGGCACGACCGCCACGACCGCCGTGCTGCTCCCCGGCGCGAGCGAAGTCGTCGAGGTGACTTGGGACCCGGTCCCCGCCGACGCCCAGGACGTGTCGATCGAGATCGTCGCCGAGGTCGACGGCCCCGGCGCCTTCAACGAGTGCCTCGAGGACAACAACGAGACGGCCCTCGTGACCCTCTGCGCGGGGCTCAGCTAAGCCGCGCATTGGGCCGCGCGTTGGTCCAGAGTCAGCCCAGGAGCTCGCCGGCGAGCTTGCTCGCGGTGCGACCGTCGATGGCGGCGCCGTGGCGGGACTTGAGCTCTTTCATCACACGGCCCATGTCTTTTTTACCGCTGAGGCTCAGCTCGGAGATCAGGCCTTCGATAGCAGACCGCAGCTCGGCTTCGTCGAGCTTCTTCGGCAGGTAGCGCTCGACGACGGCGATCTCCTGGCGCTCGGCCTCGGCGGCCTCGGGGCGGCCACCCTCTTCGTATTGGGCGATGGAGTCGGTGCGCGTCTTGACCGCCCGGGCCAGGACCGTGAGCACGTCTTCGTCGGTGGCGTCCCGGCCTTTGGCGACCTCGAGGTTCATGAGCTCGGCCTTGACCATGCGCAGGGTTTCGCGGGTCAGCACGTCTCTTGCGAGCATGGCCTTCTTGAGATCATCGAGGATGGTTGCCTTGAGAGTCATAGTCGGCGGAAGGTAATGCCGGCGTGGGGCGCTGTCGATGGGGCGAAGGGCTTCTCGGTCGGGAACCCGGGGCGGATTGCCCCCCCGGCCTCGCCTCACCCTCGCCGGACCAACTCCCGGGCTGCAACGAGGACCTGCTCTTCGTTCAAGAGCACGTGGTCCGCCGCCGGGCCGAGGGGGACGAAGCTGTCGAGGCTGGTGACCCGGGCCATCGTCCCGTCGTAGCCAGAGTCGACGAGGCCGGCGATGACGGCTTCGGCGATGCCGCCGCTCTTGCGGGTTTCATCGACCACGAGCACCCGGCCAATGTCTCGGGCTTCTCGGGCGATGTCGTCCATGGGCAGTGGGGCTAGCCAACGGAGGTCCAAGACGCGGGCGGTGATGCCCTCTTCTTCGAGACGTCGGGCAGCGCGCAGGCTCATGCGTAGGCCGTTGGCGAAGCTCACGAGCAGTACATCGCGGCCTTCGCCGTGCACGCGGGCCCGGCCCACGGGGGTCGAGCTTTGCGGGTCGTAGGTCGCGAGCCAGCCGCGGTCACCGGCTTCGTGAAGATCGCGCGTGTGATAGAGGGCGATGGGTTCGAGGAAGACGACGACTGCGCCGGTCTTCGCGGCGGCGACCGAGGTGCGCAGCATGGCTGCGGCGTCGTCGGGGAGGGCGGGGGAAGCGATGATGAGCCCCGGAATGTCCCGGAGTGGCGCGACCGCGTTGTCATTGTGAAAGTGGCCTCCGAAGCCCTTCTGGTACGCGTAGCCGGCTATCCGGAGGACCAGAGGGTTTCGGTAGGCGCCCTGGGAAAAGAAGGAGAGCGATGAGGCTTCGCCGCGCAATTGATCGATCGCGTTGTGCAGGTACGCGAGGTACTGAATCTCGGGCACGGGCAGGTAGCCCGCGAGCCCGGCGCCGAGGGCCACGCCGAGAATGCTCTGCTCGTCGAGGAGGCTGTCGAAGACCCGGGCGACTCCGGCCTTCTTCTGGAGCCCGCGGGTCACCCCGTAGACGCCGCCCTTCTTGCCGATATCTTCCCCGAAAACCAGCATCTCCGGGTACCGAGCGAGGAGGTCGCTGAGGGCGGCGTTGAGGGACTCGGCGAGGGTGAGGGGGCCGCGGTCTTCGGGGAGCGTTTCGCCGAGCAAAGCCGCCCGCTGCTCGGCGGGGGCCACGCGGGCTGCGTCGACGGGCCACTCAGCGGGGTCACCGGGGGTAATCGGCGCCATCACCTCGGCGGCGCTCCTGAGGCCTCGCCTCGTCGCGACGTCGTGGGCGGTCTGGTCGACCTGGCGCCGGATCTGCTCGTAAGTCGTGAGGACCTCGTCGCGGGTCATGGCGTGCCCTTCGATGAGCAGGCGCGCGCTCTGAATCAGTGGATCGCGTGCCTCGGTTTCGCGGATCTGCCGCGCGCTCCGGTAGGCGAGTTCGATGTCCGAGCCCGCATGACCCAGGAGTCGGACCGTCGACAGGTGGACAAATGCCGGGCGGCGGCGAGTGCGTACGTAGTGCACGGCCTCGGTTGCGGTTTCGTACGCGTGCTGCAGGTCGCAGCCGTCGGCCGCCGCGTAGTGCAGACCAGGGCGCTCACCGAAGGCCTTCGCTATCCACCCCGCCGGGGTGGGCACGCTGATGCCGAGACCGTTGTCTTCACAGACCAAGAGCAAGGGCACCGGCAGGCCCTGGTGTGAGGTGTGTAGAGCTGCATTGACCGTCCCCGCTGCCGTCGAGTGGTTGGCGGAGGCATCCCCGAACGTGCAGACGACGATGGCGTCGTCCGGGCAAGGCGCCGCGGCCGGGTCGACCGGGACGCGACGCCGCCGTTCGAGGGCGAGGGCGAGGCCCAGGGCCCGCGGCAAGTGGGACGCGATGGTGGAGGTCTGGGGGGGGATGTTGAGAGGTCGACTGCCGAAGACTTTGTGGCGCCCGCCGGCCATCGGTTCGTCGCGCGCCGCGACCACGCCGAGGAGCACGTCGCGGACGGCATCGACGCCGCCGTGTTGTCGGGCCCGGGCGACGAAGAAGGCCCCCGAGCGATAGTGCAGGAGCGCGGGGTCCGTGGGACGAAGGGCCGCGGCCACCGCCGCGTTGCCCTCGTGGCCGGCGGAGCCGATGGTGTAGTATCCCACGCCTTCGGCCCGGAGGTCCCGGGCGGCGAAATCGAGGTGCCGGCTCGTCACCTGGGCTTCGAAGAGCTCTCGGGCCTCGCCGATGGTCAGGGTCCCGGCGCCACCGAGCAGGGAGGTCGCCGGAGCCGGGGCGGTTTCGGCTGCCGCCGGGAGCGCGCGCACCGCCGCGATAAATGCACCATCGGCGGACCGCTGTGGGTCGAATGTGTTCACCGGACTGCCTATACTCTGCGCCCATGACGCAAGCGAGAAGGTCTGAGCGGGCATGCGCGCTCCTCGGTCGATTTGGTATCGAGGTAGACGAAGACGGCCGGGTCGACCCGCCGTGGCTCGGGGCGACCGGGGCCCCGGTCTCGACTGACGACCCGACAACCGGCGAGGTCCTCGCCTCGGTGGCGACACACACCGAGGTCGAGTATCGCCGGGCGGTCCATGACGCGGCCGCCGCCTGGGAGCGCTTTCGAATGCGCCCGGCGCCGCAGCGGGGGGAACTCGTCCGCGACCTCGGGGAAAAGCTCCGGGAGCTCAAAGAGCCCCTCGGCGACCTGGTCTCCCTCGAGATGGGCAAGATTCGCAGCGAGGGCCACGGCGAGGTCCAGGAGATGATCGACATCTGCGACTTTGCCGTCGGCCAGAGCCGTCAGCTCTATGGCCTCACCATCGCGTCGGAGCGGCCGCGCCATCGCATGATGGAGCAGTGGCATCCCCTCGGGCCCATCGGGATCATCACCGCCTTCAACTTCCCCGTCGCCGTCTGGGCCTGGAACGCGGCCCTCGCTGCGGTGTGCGGCGACAGCTGTATCTGGAAGCCGTCACCGACGACGCCCCTGACGAGCCTCGCGGTGCAATCGATCTGTCGCGAGGTCGAAGACAAACACGGCGCGGTCGGGATCTTCCAGCTCGTGCTCGGGGGCGCCGACCTAGGCGCCTTCATGACCGACGACCCGAAGCTGCCGTTGGTATCTTTCACGGGGTCCATCCCGGTTGGCAAGCAGGTCGCTGCCCGCGTCGCGGGGCGCCTCGGGCGCAGCTTGCTCGAGCTCGGAGGGAACAACGCGATCATCGTCCTCGATGACGCGGACCTCGACCTCGCGGTCCGCGCCATCACTTTTGGTGCCGTCGGCACGGCGGGCCAACGGTGCACCAGCACCCGGCGCATCTTTGCCCAGCGGGGCATCGCGCCGGCGCTCCGGGAGAAGCTGGTCCGCGCCTACGAGTCCGTGGCCATCGGCGACCCCCTCGCCGCGGGCACCCTGATGGGCCCCCTCTCGAGCGAACGCGCCGTTGATGCGTACGAGGCGGCCATCGAAGCGGCGAAGGCCCAGGGCGGAGAGCTGATCTCGGGGGGGAAGAGGCAAGCGGGACCGGGCTACTTCGTCGCCCCCACCCTCATCGAGGCCCCGTCGCAGGACGACTTTCCGATCGCTTGGGAGGAGACCTTCGCTCCGATCCTCTACCTCTTCGAAGTCGCCAGCCTCGACGAGGCCATCGCCTGCCAGAACGCCGTCTCCCAGGGGCTCTCGAGCGCCATCTTCACCGAGTCGATGCGCGCCGCGGAGCGCTTCCTTTCCGCCATCGGTTCCGATTGCGGCATCGCCAACGTCAACATCGGCACGAGTGGCGCCGAGATCGGCGGGGCCTTCGGTGGGGAGAAGGAAACCGGCGGCGGACGCGAGTCGGGGTCTGACGCCTGGAAGGCCTACATGCGCCGCCAGACCTGCACGGTGAACTGGGGCGGCGAGCTGCCTCTCGCCCAGGGCGTCGAGTTCCTCTAGCAATCGCGCCCAGCTGACGCACGTGCACGCGATTGCCCCAACCAAACAGGATTGTGCGGCTGGCGCGCGCTGGCTCAGTCCCCAGCCGATAATGTGCCGAGCAGCCGGTCGTAAACCGGGCGGGCCTGGGTGAAGCGATCGCCGGGGGGAGCGATGAGGGCGAAGTCGTAGATGCAGCCGTCCTTCTTGAGCACGGTGAGCACGAGTTCCCGGGGGACGCCGTCGAGCTTGGCGATGAGGTGGGTGATGAGGGCCTCCCGGTCGTCCATCGGGACCAACTCCTCGGACTCGATCTCCCGTTCGGTCCAGCCGATGAGCAGGTGGTTGCGGAGCGCCGAGAGGGGGGCATCGGTCCGGGGCTCGCAGGTGGCGTTGACCTGGATCACGGCTGCGAGGTTCCCGTTCGAAAACGCCATGTCGTTCTCGCCGGCGACGTCGACCCGGCTCCAGCCGGCCCCGGGGTCTTCCATCCGGTACCGGGCTTCGGAGTCTTCGTAGACCCCCGCCTCGTAGCCTCCGCCTCCGCAGGCGAGGCCGCAGCTGAGTAGACAGACCGCCAGAGCCATTAATCTCGTCGTCATCGACTCGGCAATTTAGGCGCCGGAGAGCCCTCCTGGCAATGACGCTGACTATCGAGCCGCGATCTGTCTAGAATGCCAACGTGGCTGGGCATACCCCCGGAGATCGACCGCCCCCTGGGGCGCAACTCCTGAAGCGTCTCGTGGCGTCGAAGATCATCGACCCCATGCAGGAGCAGCGGGCGATCGGGCATGCCCGGCAGATCGAAGCGCGCTGCGAAGACGCGATCATCGAAGTGGGGGCGATCACCGAAGGGGATCTGCTCAAGTACCTCGCCAACATCTATCAGACTCGGTTCGTCACAACGCCCAAGCTCGCAAAGGTCTCCGTCCCGCGTAGCTTGCTCCGGCTCATCCCTCGCAAGCTCGCCGATACGATGCTCATATTCCCCATCCTTTACGATGAGGGAAAGAACGCCATCTCGGTCGTCGCCGCTGCCCCCGGGGAGTACGACGTCGCCAAACAGGTGCAGATGGTGAGCAAGGTGCGCAACGTCGCCGTGTACGTTGCGCGGCCGGCGACGATCCGCGCCCTCATCCAGAAGCACTACGACGGCAACCGTCGGGCCTTCGACGAGCTCGCAGCTCGCTTCCCGGCGATGGGGCGGAGCCTGTCCCTCGGGCACAACTACTCGGCCGCCGAGTTCGGTGGCGCCGGCGACCCGATGACGGCGCTCTCCTCGGGTGCCGAGCCGGGTAAGCTCCGCTCCCGTCGGCCCCGGCAGAGCCCCACTGCCAACTACGGCATCTCCGTCCCCGACCTCACCCCGGTCAAGCCCCGAGAGGCGGCCCCTACTCCCAAGCCCAAGATGTCGCCGTTGAGCATCGCGGCGCCCGACGCTCCCAGCGCCGCCGCCCCGCTGGCCCCCCCTTTGGCGCCCTTGGCCCCGGAGCCCGCCGCCGCCGTGGTGGCCAGCGTCCCCTATCCCAGCTACCTCCACACCCTCAACGTGCTCGTCGCACTGCTCGAGCAGAGCCGTGCCGAACTCCGCGGCCATTCGGCTCAGGTCGCGCGCCTCGCCCAGCAGATCTCCCAGAGCATGGGGCTGTCCGAGCAGGAATCCTTCGGCATCACGGTGGCCGCTCAGATCCACGACATCGGGAAGGGCGCCAGCTATCACCTGACGCCGCTGAACGTCGCTCAGTACGAAGGCCATCGCATTCAGGCCCAGAAAACCTACCAGACACCCTTGCGCTTCTTCGAGTCGGTTCAACTCTCGAAGACGACGATTGCAGCCCTCACCCACCTCTACGAGCGCCCCGACGGCAAGGGGTTCCCCGACAAGTTGAGCGGCAAGGATGTGCCCATGGCGGCCCGCATCCTCGCGATGGTCGAGACCTATTGCGACCTCACCGCCCACGCCAAGAATCCGTACCGCAAGATCCTCGAGCCGAAGGAAGCGGTCGGCGCTCTGGACAAGTACCGCGACCAGTTCTTCGACGGGGACCTCATCGACCTCTTGAAGCGCGTCGTCCTCGGCGAGGACCTCAAGAACAAGCTCCTGAGCGATCGGCCGACCGTCCTGATCGTCGATCCGGACCCGGAGGAGACGGCGGTCCTCGAGCTTCGTTTCGTGGAACACGGCTTCGCCGTCGAGATCACCCGCAGCGCGCTCGACGCCTACGAACGCGTGCAGAAGGGGGGCATCGACGCCGTGGTCGGCGAGGTCGAGCTTGAGCCGATCGACGGCTTCGAGTTGCTGCTCAGGATCCGTCAGGGGGGAGTGGGCTCGAACGTTCCCTTCCTCTTCGTGACGCGCCGGGGTGACCGTGAAGCGGTCAATCGAGGGTTCGAGAGCGGCGCCGCGGACTACCTCGTCAAGCCAGCGTCCGGGGACGTGGTCGCCGCCAAGACCCGGCAGGTCTTGGCCGCCGGCCAGAAGTCCCGCGGTCCCGGCCGGGGAGTGAGCGGCTCACTCAGCGAGATGGGCCTGCCGGACGTCGTTCAGATCCTCTCCAACGGCCGCAAGAGTGGCCAGCTGGCGATCAGCTCAGACACTCAGGAGGGGCGTATCCTCTTCAACGAAGGCATGATCTGGGACGCGGTCTATGGCGAACTCCGCGGCGAGGACGCTTTCTACGCGATGTTGCTCCTCGTCGACGGAGACTTCACCCTCGACCCCAGCGTCAAAGCCGGTCAGCGCGTCATCGACAAGTCGAGTGAGGGCTTGCTGCTCGAGGGCATGCGGCGCTTTGACGAAGGCGCTCGCTGACCTCGCCCCGGCCCGAACTCAGCGCTCGAGGGCGTAGAAGGCGTAAAGGGCGACGGCGAGGACGGCCAGGCCGAGGAGAGTCGCGACGCGCCGCCGGGAGCGCCCTCGACTGACCCCTCGCCGGCGGCTCGCTCTGAGGCCCGGCCCGACGATGAGCGCCAAGAGCGAGGCTCCGAGGGCGCCCCCGACCACGGCGGTCAAGGTGGCGGCTTCCTCGGCCGCGTTTCCCCAGGCGGCGAGGAAGAACGCCGTGTCCCCCGACCTCGGGGCGATCAGGGCCAGGCAGAGCGCGCCTGCCCCCGTGACGCCGACGAGCAGGCGTCGGCCCACCCGTCGCACCCTCGGTTCTTCGAGGGGCGAGACGGCGCCGAGGGGGCGCCGGGTCGCCGTTCGCACTCGGACCGGGCGGGTCACCGCGTGGGCGGCGGCGCCGCCGAAGGCCACGAGGCCGAGGGCACCGATGGAGAGCCCGACGGTCCCGTAGGGCGAGTGTTGCGTAAGGTTTTCCATGGCGGCGACGACGCCCGCGACCGAGGTGGGGAAGGCGCCGAGGAGCAGCCACGCTGCGATTTGTCGATGCCAC
>JAFDCW010000598.1 GCA_019312705.1 Deltaproteobacteria bacterium | reverse complement strand
CGCTGTTCCAGATCGGTAGCTCCTTCGAGTCGTTCGCCGCTGACCTAAACAACCAGCCGGTCCCCGAGGGCTTCAACGAGGAGGAAGAGGCGAGCTATCGAAATCAGCTCTATGCTTTCATCGTGCCGATGGAGCAGCAAGCGATCGACGCATACTCCGGCGGGTATCAAAAAGCCCTCGAGCTCCGCATCTACAACCGCTGGACCGCTCAGCTTCGCGAGGGCATGACGCGCCTCGACGACGTGCAGTTCCCCCCCCTCCGGGAGATGGGCGGACAGATCGTCCAAGGCACGGCCCTATCCCCCGCTGAGCCCCTCGACGGTCTCCGGCGCCGTGAAGAAGGGGAAGACGACGACGAAGACGACGAAGACGATCAGGACGACGATCGTGATGCCGGCGATGAATCCGACGCGGATGAAGAGGGCGAATCATGAACCGCGTGCTCACGTTCATCCTGCTTCTGCTGCTCGGCGCCCCCGCAGGGGCCGTCGTCGGTTGCGGGGGCGGGAGCGCCGACGTCGAGACTCAGGTTACCGAGCTTCCTCCCGCGGACCCGGCGGCGGTTCGGGAGTTTCGCGCTGGTAATCGCCTGATGTCCCGGGGCACCAACCGCGCCGAGCAGCGGGCCATCCGGCGTTTTCGGCAGGCCGTCGAGATCGACCCCTACCTCTGGGAGGCGTACTACAACCTCGGGGTGCTCTATCGGCGCCGCGGCGAGATGCGCGAAGCGATCACCGCCCTCGGCGAGGCACGACGCATCCAGCCCGGGGCCCGGGAGCCACTCCTCGCCCTCGCAGAGGTTCACTACGCCCTCGGAGAGCGCGACGAAGCGAGCGCCCTCGTCGAGGCGTTTGTCGACGTCGACCCGGATGCGGTCAGGGTGCGCGTCGCCTACGCGACGATCCTCCGGGAGCGGGGAGAGTACGATGGTGCCCTCGAGCAGGCTCGGGAGGCCCTCATCCGTGAGTCGTCGAACGCCGACGCCCTCGTCGAGATCGGGCGTGTCTACCGTGCCCGGGAGCAATACGACGTTGCAGACCTCGTATTCCGGAAGGCCCTCGACCTCTCCGAGGACGATCGCGAGCGTCAGGCGACCCTGCACGACGACCTGGGCTTGGTGGCCCTCGCCCGGGGTGACACCCAGGCGGCGTTCCTCCAGTTTCAAGAGGCTATCCAGCTCGATGCCCAGAACAAGAGCGCGCGCATGAACCAGGGGTCGGTGCTGCTCCAGGCTGGCGACTACGCTGGCGCCCAGGCGCACTACGAGGCCGTCTTGGCCATCGACGAAGACGACCTCAATGCCCGGGTGGCGCTGGGTATCTGCCAGCGAGGCCAGGGGGACCACCGTCAAGCGCGGCGCTCCTATGAAGGGGTCCTCGACGACGCGCCGAACCACCCGGCGGCGCTCTTCAACCTCGCTGTCTTGAAGGCCGAGTTCCTCGACCAGCGTCCTGCGAGTCGCGAGTTCTTCGAGCGGTTCCTCCGCGTGGCGCCCTCGGATGCGCCCCAAAGGGAGATGGCAGAACGCTACTTGAGGGAAATCCCCGCCGCGGCGCCGCCGCGTCGTGGCCGTCGCAGCGGAGGAGGCGCAGGATGAGCGAAATGGGCGTACGTCGGTGTCGGGCTAGGTGGGAGCCGACCATGGGGCGGCTGGCACTTCTTTCGCTTATCGGGGCTCTCGTGGGAACTTCCGTCATCGCGATGGGTCAACAAGGGGCGCGGGGGCGAACCGAGGGTGCGGCCCCGACGTCAACCAGGGCTGGCAATGGCGAGGGCGGAGGGGCCGAAGAGGAAGGCGAAGTGACGGAAACGGGCGGAAGCAAGGTGAAGGTGTATCAGTTCACCGGCCTCGACATCTCGGGCCGGCTGAAGTCGCCGCAGCTCCTCTACTTCCTCAACCGGCTTCGGGCGGAGTTCGACAGGCCCCGTTTGCCTCATCGCTCCTTCATGCCGGAGCTGGTACGCTCATCCAAGACCGAGACGTTCTGACGGGTCCACTAAGACATGGCGAAAGCGCAGGCGGGTAAAGCAGTCACGGCGTCGCAGCGTCACCTCCGGGTGGCCTACGTCTGGAACGGTGCGCTCCAAGCAGAAGAAGAGCTTTCTTCTCCGCGGAAGGTGACCCTCGGGGACGGCCCCGAGGCGCTCTACCCGCTGCCGGATGGGGTGAGCGCCGAGTCGAACCTGGTGGTGGTGGAGCCGGGCAAGAGCGGCTACTGCCTTCGCCTCGGCCCGGGCATGGGAGGCGACCTGTGGCTCGGCGGCCAGCGCCGCAACGTCCGGGATGTGGCCAGCCAGACGAGCTCAGTCGAACTCGGTCCGGACGACTACGGGGTCGTGACCCTGGGGACCGTCGCGTTCTTCTTCCAGCACGTCAAAGGCGTCAAAGCGCTGAGGCGGCCCTTCCCCCTCCCTCTCGAGAGCACCCTGGTCGCGTCGATGGCCCTCAGCGTCTTCCTCTTCACGGCGTTGATGGTGCTCATGTACGTCGCCGCCGACGAGTTCCGCGACCCGGATCCCCTCGAGCTGCCGTCCGATCTGATCGCCCGCTTCCTGGTCACGCCGCCTCCCGAGGACATCCTCGAAGAGCTGGCCGCCGAGAGCGGGACTGAAATGGACGACCCCGGCCTCGAGTCCCGCGATGAGACCGGCGGAACGCGCCACGAGGGAGACGAAGGGCGTGTCGGTCGCGAAGACGCCGAACAAGAGCAGACCGAGATCGAAGACCCCCACATCGCCGACGTCGCAGCAAGGGTCCGGGACACCGGTTTGCTCGGCGCCCTCGCCGGGGGTTCCGAGGGCAACGCCATCGCGGCGGCCCTCGACGTACCGAACATCAGCGACGTGATCAGCGGCCTCAACAGCACCCGGACCGTCCTCGGACGCGGTTCGGGCGGTACCGGCCTAGTGGGCACGGGCGGCGGCGGCGGCGGAGACGGCCAAGGCGGCCTCTTCGGTGCCGGCGGCGTGGGGACCGGCATCGGCGCGGGTCGCGGCGGCCTGGGCATGGGCATGGGCGGCATCGGGGCAAAGGGTCGCAAGCGCACCGAGCGCGTCATCACCGTCCAGCGCGGCGCCCCCCGGGTGAACGGCTACCTGTCGCCCGAACAGATCAACCGCGTCGTGCGCGCGAACCAGGCCGCGATTCGCTACTGCTACGAGCTTCAGGTCCAGCGTCAACAGAACCTCCGAGGCCGGGTCTCGATTCAGTGGCGCATCAACCTCCAGGGAAGCGTCACCAGCGCCCGCGTCGCGAGCTCGACGCTCAACAGCGCCGCCGTCGAAGGTTGCATGGTGCGCCAGATCAGACGCTGGCGTTTCCCGAATCCCGACGGCGGTGAAGTCGTGGTTACCTACCCGTTCATCTTCGGCGTCCAAGGCGGCTAGCCAAGGCGCCCACGTGCGCCATCCGGCGGCTTACCTCCTCGGAACCTCGGTCGCCGTACGAAAGGTACGGCTCGGTCGGCCCCTGTGGGGGCGCTCGCCGGCTGACGCACGTGGACGCCTTGGCCCAGATGGGTCCGCTGGTTTGGGGACGTGGTTAAGAAATTAACTATCTCTGGGGCTTCGGGCGGGCGGGTGGTTGCTTGATTGCTGTGCGGTCGGTCCCTCCGCCCCAAATGGCGGTTTCGCGCCCCCGATCGGGGCCTTTGTCCCCCATAGGTGATTGGCTGGGTTCGGGCTTCCCGAGTGATCTCGCGGTACACTGGGTGGTACGGCCCCTGCACCGTCGTGCGTGGGCTATTCTATTCGCCGAGGTGTCACCGATGCGTTCACAG
>JAFDCW010000597.1 GCA_019312705.1 Deltaproteobacteria bacterium | reverse complement strand
CCTTACTTCGTCCCTGACGAACCCATCTTCCACGCCCTGAACACAGCAGCGCTGCGCGGCGCGGACGTGAAGGTCCTGGTCCCCGCCGCCGGGGACGTGCCCCTCGTCGCCGCAGCAGCCCGGACCTACTACCCGGAGCTGCTCAACAACGGCGTGCGCATCTTCGAGTACGGCCCCCCGGTCCTGCACTCGAAGACCCTGGTCGTCGACGACGACCTGGCCATCATCGGCACCGCCAACACCGATAACCGGAGCTTCCGTTTGAACTTCGAGGTCGTCGTCGCGAACTACGACGCCGAAATCTGCGACGGGCTCGCCACCGCGTTCGACGTTGACCTCGAATGCGCCACCGAGGTCACGCTAGCCATGCTCCAAGAAGCGCCCTTCATGCGGCGCCTCGTTGCGTCAGCAGCCCGGCTCTTTTCGCCGGTCCTGTGAGTCGGTAAGAAGGCGGTTCCACGTCCAAGGTGACGTGGAGCTAGATTGCCGAGTATGCAAACCGACCTCGCGCCGTGGATCGCGCTCCAGGCGACGCTGTTCAGCTGGCGGGCGCGGTGTCGCGGCCTGCGTCCGACCAACCGGCGATGCCGGCGCGCATGACGTTGACGTCGGTGTAGCCGGCGGTGCGCGCGCGACCGGCGGCGCCGTCGGACGCCCGGCAGTCGTCGTTGCTGCAGTAGAAGACGAGCTTAGCGGCGGTGTCCCCCGGGAGCTCGGCGGACGGGTCGTAGCGCCCGGACGAGGTCAGAAGAGTGGCCCCGGGGATCGAGCCAAAGCGCTCGCGGGTCGTGGGTGAGTTGGCGTCGACGGCCACGCAGTCCCCCGCTTCGAGGAGGGCCGCGACGGCGGCGACCTCGAGCTCCGGGATAGGAGCCTCGACCTCTTCTTCTGCCGGAACCTCCGCAGCCGGAGCCGCTTCACCAGCAGCCACTTCGGTCGCCGCCGGCTGGGGCTGGGGGTCGCCGGTCCCGTCGGGCCCGGTGCCGTCTTCACAACCGACGGTTGAGAGGCACATGGCGCTGATGATGATGAGAGCTCGAATCGTTCGCATAGTCTGAGGTTCCCTCCGTAGGGCCACTACGGCTAGTCCCCGATTCGGTTACCGAGGATCCCGGTGCAACATCGTTTTATTGGAGCCCCGAGGCCCGCCACCAGCTCACTCTAGGGCAGCTAGCTCGAGGATGGGGTCCCCGGAACCGAGATCCGACTCATTTTCTGGCACGACGCGAACCACCTTGGCGCGCTCCGGCACGCCAGGGCCGCCATATTGCACACGGTTGAAGGTCTTCATGACCTCGAGGAGGGCGATCGTCTGGCCCACCGAGACTTCGTCGCCGACGACGACGAAGGGGGGCGCATCGGGGGAAGGCCGCGCGTAATAGCGCCCCGAGGTCGGGGAGCGAAACACCATGCCGGTTGCCATCCCGGATGCGGACGCGGGCCCGTTTTCCGTATCGCCGTCGGCCCCGACCGAAACCTCCCCGTCGAGGGTGAAGAGCACATCACCAAAGGCCACCGGCCGCCGGGCGACGGATCCCCCGAGGGGGTCGACGAGTACGCCGTGGGCGCCGGCCGGGGCCAGCACCCGCACCAATTCGCCGAGGACCTCGAGCTCGCCGACGAGCGCGCCTGGGCGAATCAGCTCCCCCCGACGCGAAGGGCGGAAAAGCCCCACGGCCGGCGCGAGCAATCGCGGCCCGGCGCCATCCTGATCGCCGTCCGTCGCGTGACCGGCGGTGAGCTCCCGCCCAAAGACCCGAGCGCCGGTCACCGGACCCCCGAGGTGAGCACCGCGAGGTCGTGCAGGCTCCAGATGCGCGAGTTCTTCACGCGCCGATAGCCCGTCGACTGGTAGCTTGCTTCGACGAGGGTCTCGAGCCACGCACGCAGCTCGCCGAGTTCGACGATTTCGTCCGTGTCCATCTGCCGCGCGGCGACGTAGGGGTCCATGTCGGCCTCGATGCGCGCTTCGACATCGGCCATGCCCTTCTCGATGGCGGCCCGCTCGTCGAGGTCGTCGGTGAGGATCTCGAAGTCGTCGTCGAGCTTCGTATTGTAGGTGGCGATGGCCAGGGTGCGGCCCTCCATCACGGACTGCCGGGAGATCGGCGTCGAGAGCTGGACCACCGGGTCGTAGGGCAGCCCCGCCATCGCGTAGTAGCCGGCCCCACTCGCCTTGCGCAGGAGCACGGTGAACATCGGCGTCTCGTTGGTGCTGTTGGTGTAGATGAGGCTCGACCCATAGGCGAGCAGGCCCCGGCGCTCGGCCTCGGTGCCGATGTCGAAGCCGCTGATGTCTTGCAGCCAGATGAGGGGCAGGCCGTCGGCGTTGCACGCTCGGCTGAAGGCCGCGATCTTCGCGATGCCCGCGCGGTAGAGGATGGCCGAGGGCCGGCGCTGGTCCGGGTGCTCCGGGTCGCCGACGAGGCCCTGGCGGTTGATGACGAACCCCGCGTAGAGCCCGCCCACGCGCCCAACGCCGCAGATCATCTCTTCGCCCGACTCGGGCATCACCTCCCAGAAGAGGCTCTGATCGCAGAGGCGCGCGAGGACCTGGTCCGCCTCGTACGCCACGCGCTGGTCCGCCGGGATGATCCCCCGGAGCTCGTTCGGCGCATACGCCGGGTCCACCGCACCCGCATCGCCGCGGTAGAACGCCGCGCCGCTCGACGGCAGGCGCCGGATGTCTTCACGGATGCGCTCGAGGAGCACCTCGTCGTTGGGCACGCGCACGTCCGCGCACCCCGAGGCGTGCACATGCACCTCGGGCCCGCCAATCGAAAGCGAGGTGAGCTTCTGGCTCTTTGCCCCCTTGATGAGCGCCGCCCCGGCGATGACCATGTAGGCCTGCTCGGTCATATAGACCCGGTCGCTGATGAGGGGCATGTAGCCGCCGCCGGCAATGCAGTCCCCGAAGACCCCCGCTACCTGCGGCACGCCCTCGGCCGAGAGCAGGCTGTTCATCTTGAAGATGTGCCCCGCCCCCTTGGCCCCGGGGAACGACCGCGATTGCTCGGGCAAGAAGAGCCCGCTGCAGTCGACGAGGTAGACGGTGGGCAGCCGCAGACGCAGCGCCATGGTCTGAGCGCGCTGAATCTTCTCCGGCGTCTGAGGCCACCAGGAACCGCTCGCGACCGTATTGTCGTTGGCGATGACCATGCACCAGCGGCCCTCGATGCGCGCGAAGGCGGTCACCACGCCGGCCCCGGGAGACTTCAGGCCCCCCTGAAACTCGACGCCGTGATTGACGAAGGTGCCGACCTCGAAGGTGCGGGTCCCGGGGTCCTTGAGGGCGTCGAGGCGCTCCCGGGCGGTAAGCTTGCCCTTCTTGTGCACCCGCGCGACGTACTTGTCGCCCCAGCCTCCGTGCACCTCACTGCGGGCCGCACGCAGCTTGTCTTCGAGGGGCGCCATCTTCGCTACGTTGTCGCCGAAGGTGCGCTCGTCCGAGACGCGGGCTCGGGGGTCGCCGATGGGAATTAGGGGTACGTGGGCCATGGCTCGAGCTAGCTCTTCGTCGGTGGCCACCCGGGAATGGCGCGGGTGTCGTAGGCGGAATCGCGGAACGCGTCGGAGCGCAGAATGGCCAAATGCATCGACGCCGTCGTCGGTACGCCCTCGCAGACGAGGCCCTCGAGGGCGGCGATCATGTTCTGCCGGGCGGCGTTTCGGTCCGCGCCCCGAGCGATGACCTTGCACAGCAGCGAGTCGTAGTGCGGCGGCACCTCGTAACCCTCGGCGACGTGCGTATCGACGCGCAGGTCCGGGCCCTCAGCCGGG
>JAFDCW010000596.1 GCA_019312705.1 Deltaproteobacteria bacterium | reverse complement strand
CGGGACGGGAATGAGCTCTCGGTCGACATCGCCGAAGACGTCGGGGACATGCGCAGCGACCTCACGAAGCTGCGCCAGACGCTGCTAAACCTCCTGAGCAACGCCAACAAGTTCACCGAGCGGGGCACGATCCGTCTCGTCGTCGCGACCGACGGTGACTTCATCCGCATGGACGTCACGGATTCGGGGATCGGCATGACACCGGTTCAAATCAGCCGCCTCTTTCAGCCCTTCATCCAGGCCGAAAGCGACACCACCCGACGCTTCGGCGGGACGGGCCTCGGCCTCACCATCAGCCGGCGCTTCTGCGAGCTCATGGGCGGCAGCGTGCAGGTGGCGAGCAAGGCTGGTCAGGGCTCGACGTTCACCATCTTCCTGCCCCGGGAGACGCCCGACCCCAGGAGCGGCCAGAGCATCATGCCCGCGGACGCCGAACACCTGGTGATGGTCATCGACGACGACCCCGCGGCCCGCGAACTCATCACCCGAGCCCTCAGCAGCCTTTCGGTGCGGGTCGAAGGCGTCGACCGGGGCCAGGAGGCGCTCGAGCGCGTCCGGGACGGCGAACCGGACGTGATCGTCCTCGACGTGATGATGCCCGGCATGGACGGCTGGGCGGTGCTCAAGGAACTGAAGGCCCACGAGGATACGCGGGACATTCCGGTCGTCATGCACACCGTCTCCCACGAGCGTGAGATGGGCTTCGCCCTCGGCGCCGTCGACTACGTGGTCAAACCCGAAGAGCCCCGGCGCCTCGCCCGGGTGATCGCCAGCCACCTGAAGGGCAGCGGTCCGATCCTGCTGATCGAGGACGACGATGACGCGCGCGAGCTGATTCGACGGGCGCTGACCGACGCCGGCCACGACGTCGTCGAAGCAGATGGCGGCGAAGAGGCGCTGCGCTTCATGGCGCAGACGACGCCCCGACTGATCGTCCTCGATCTGATGATGCCGGTGATCGACGGCTTCGACGTGCTCGAGCACGTGCGCGCGCAGCCCCGGCTCCAGCATATCCCGGTGGTCGTGGTTACCGCCAAATCACTCACCGCAGACGAGCGACGCTTTCTTCGGGGCGCCACTCGGAGGGTGATCGCCAAGACGGGCTCCTCGAGGGAAGAACTCCTCGACGCCGTGCGCAACCGCGTCGCCGAAGCCATCGCCGCTTCGGAGTAACCGCGGCGTGCATTCTTCGGGGCACCAAGCCGAAATCGGCATCAGATGAAACGGCCCCGTCCCCCCATGCATACCGCAGCCACCATGGGTATTCGCGCCCCGCTCTTTCGAGCCGCTGGACTGCTCGGCGCCGTGGCCGTCATGGCCGCTACCTCGGCTTGCGGCGGGACCCCCTCCACCGAGGCTCCCGCAGCCGAGAGAGCCGCTCAGACGGCCTCCCCCCGGGGCGCGGTCGGCTCACTCACCATCGGCGGCGCTCGATTGCGCCTCGTTTACCGAGGCGACGCCCCAGCCGAAGCGAGGCGTCGGATCGAATCGTGGGTGCAGCGGGGCGCAGAAATGGTCACGGCCTATTGCGGCGGCCACTTTCCGGTACCGGACCTGCGCATCGAGATCATCGTGCGCAGCGGCGGAGGCGTTGGCTTCGGCCAGCACTTCGTTGGGCGGCGGCTTCGCTTGCGGGTGGGCCGAGACGTCACCGAAGACGAGCTGCAGAGCGACTGGGTCATGGTGCACGAGATGCTCCATACGGCGTTGCCGGATCTCTCCCGGCGACATCGATGGATGCAAGAAGGGCTGTCGACGTACCTCGAGTCGGTGACGCGCGCCCGGGCGGGCTACTTGGCCGAAGAAGAGGTGTACCGCATCTGGACTCGGCGCATGCCCCACGGCCAACCCATCTCGGGCGACCGGGGCCTCGACCGAACGAGCACCTGGGGCCGTGTCTACTGGGGCGGCGCATTGTTCTGGCTCTCGGTCGACGTCGAACTGCAGCGGCGGACCGGCGGCCGGGTGAGTCTCGACGATGCGATCCGGGGAGTTCTCGCCGCCGGTGGAAACTCCCGAGCCAACTGGAGCCCCGAGCGCGTAGTTTCGGTCGGCGACCAAGCGACCGAAACCAACGTCCTCGCCGATCTCTACGCCGCCCAGGCCCTGACCGCCTCCGAAGTCGACCTCGATGCCCTGTGGGTCGATCTCGGCGTCGAACGCGGGCCGTCGGGGGCCATCTCCTTTCGGGAAGATGCCCCCGATGCCGCCATCCGACGCCAGATCACGGCGCCTCGCTGACGCCGGACGCCGTCGATGGTATTCAGCGACCATGGCCACGACGGACAATCGAGTAATCATCGACCGGGACGGCGCTGTCGCGCACGTGAAGCTCAACCGCCCCGCCAAACGCAACGGCCTCGACCACGCCATGTTCCGCGAGTTGGCGGAAGCCGGCGTCACTCTCTCGGCCGACCGGTCACTCCGGGCGGTGGTCCTCAGCGGCGAGGGGCCGGGTTTCTGCGCCGGCCTCGACTGGATGAGCTTCCTGGCCGACCCCACCGCCAGCAAGACGCTCTTGGACCGGCCAGAGGGGGAGGTCGCGAACCTCGCCCAGAAGGTCTCCTGGGTCTGGCAAGAGGTGCCGGTCCCGGTCATCGCCGCGATCCATGGCTTCGCCTTCGGCGGGGGATTGCAGATAGCCCTCGGCGCGGACCTGGTCTACGCCTCGAAGGACACCGAACTCTCGGTGATGGAAATGCGCTACGGCCTCATCCCCGACATGGGCCTCAGTCAGTCGCTGCTCAAGCGCGTGCGCGCCGACGTCGCCAAGGAGCTCACGTTCACGGCGCGACGCTTCTCGGCCGACGAGGCGCTCTCCCTCGGGGTGATCACGCGCGTGGTGGATGACCCGGTCGCGGCGGCAAGGGAAACCGCGGATGCCATCGCGGCACAATCCCCCCATGCTGTCCGCGCCGCCAAGCGCCTCATCAATGAAGCGGCCGGGTTGGCCCCGGCGGCGAGTCTCGCCCTCGAGACCGAACTCCAGTTGCCGCTCCTCGGAAGCCCAAATCAGATGGAGGCGGCTCAGGCCGTCTTCGAGAAGCGCCCGCCGGTTTTTCGCGATCCGGATTGAACCGGCGCCGTAAACGCGAAGGTCGACGATGCCTGGCGCGGGCGCCCGAGTTGCCGCAAAATCTCCCGAGATGCGCCTAACTCGAGAGCTCGTACTCATCGCCGCGTGTGCCGCGTGGCTCGTCGCGTGCGGTGACGATACTTCGGGTCCACCGTGGGATGCGGGCGTCGACGATGGGGCCGCCGACGGTGGTGACGGGGGCTTCGTGGTCGCTGCCCCGGCGGCGCCGACGGCCCCCGGCCCGCTCACCCGCCCTTGTCCGAGCGGCTTCACGGCGACGTCCGACGGGGACTGTGATCCCTTTCCCGGAGGGGTCCTCGAGTGCGGGGCGGGCGAACTCCAAGCCCCCGGAGAAGACGCGTGCACTCGTCTCGGGCCAGCGTGCCCCGCGGCCGGTGATTGGGCAACGGACCTCCCCGTAGTAGGCACCGTGCGCTTCGTGCGCGCCGGCGCAACGGCGGGGGGCGACGGGTCCCGGGGCGCGCCGTACCCAACCATCGGTGAAGCGAGCCGGGCCAGCGGCACCGGAGACGTCATCGCCGTCGCCGCGGGGACCTACGACGAGGCGGTCGTCCTGCGCGCGGGGGTCGTGCTCCATGGCGCATGCACGACGGGGACGGTCATCGCGCCAACCTTCGGCGCCGCGGCAAGCCTCACCGCGACGGGCCTCGGCGCTATCGCGCGCAACGTCACCCTCTCTGGCCGCGG
>JAFDCW010000595.1 GCA_019312705.1 Deltaproteobacteria bacterium | reverse complement strand
GGAAAAAGGCGCAAGTACACGTCTGTTCCACAACCTTTCCACAGGCTGGATCAGCGATCTGAATGACGCGGTGGTGACTGCCAATCCCTCACAAAGCAGCGCGGCCAGTGCGTCGCGGAGGGAGTGTCTAACAGGCGAAACGCAGTTCGTCTACGGATCGATTTCGACTAATTTCTAACCCACGGGGATCGCGGAAGATTCATTCGTCAGACCACACCTCAGAACGGCCTCTCGCGTGATCCATGATCGCCAAAACGGTCTCGTTGGTGATCCTCCTCACCACTTCTGGCCGACAATTTGGAAGGTCGGCCTACCCCTGCTAGCTTCGCGGAAGATGACGCGGGCGAGCGTCGTTATACGAGGGGCGAACGTGGGCATCATCGACAAGGCAGGGCTGGTAGCGAGCGTGATCCTAATCCTGGGGATCACCGCTGCTGGGAGCGCCGCAGCGCAAGATCCGACGACGGATCCCAATCAGACTCGCGCGGCGGATCTCGAGACGGCCCGGGGCCTCGCCCTCGGCGGCGGCGCCCGAGCGACCGCCGTGTCCACATCGGCTGTGGCCTACAACCCCGCGGGCATGGCCCTCAGCCGCACCTATCATATCGAGTCCCAGATCCACTTCGAGCCGGCATCGGGTCGTTTTGCTTTTGGCGGCGGCATCGCGGACTCCTCGACCAACAAGCTGGCGATGGGCACCACCTTCGTCGGCATCATGGGCAACGGAGAGACCGGCTACTCGGGCATGGACGGCCGGGTGGCCTTCGCCCTGCCCCTCGGCGATTCCTTCGCCATCGGCATCAGCGGCCGGTACCTCTCCCTCGGTCGCGAAGGAAAAGCGCCCCCGGGGACCGACCAGGACGCTCCGGTATCCCAGGGTTTCACCATGGACGGCTCCTTCGCCCTCGCCATCAACGTCATCCGCATCGCCGGAATCGCCCAGAACTTCATCGAAGTCGGTGGCCTCCTGGCCCCCCGGCGCTTCGGTGGCGGCATCGGCCTGGTCATCGGTGAGAGCTTCACCATCAGCGGTGATTTGCTCGCGGATATCGATTCTTTTCCGAATCCCGAGGTCATCACCGGTGGGGGCCTCGAGTTCCTCGCGGGCGGGGTCGTGCCCCTGCGGGCCGGATATCGGTACGACAGTGGCCGAGGGGCCCACGCCATCACCGCCGGCCTCGGCTACACCGACGCGAACTTCGGCATCGAGACCGCCCTCCGCCAGGACGTCGGCAATACCGACGACACCAGCATCATGATCGGCCTGCGCTACTTCGTTCAGTAGGTGCAGTAGCGAGCACTAGCCCGCGGCACCCCCCCCAGGAGGGGCCCCTTCGCCGGCTCCCCACTCCCCCGTGTTTCCGCCAAAGCGCCCGTGGTAGGGTCCGCCTCGGAACCGACGGCCCCAGCTGTTGTCTGGCTTGGGGATGGGCGTGGTGGCCGAAATCGATCGGGCCGCGGCTGCTGCTGGATTCCACGTGCCCATGCCGGACGCGTACGAGCAGAAGCTGGTCGAGCGGCTCAAGCGTCGCGATGAAGCGGCGTTCAACGAGCTGGTGCGTTTGTACCAGGGCAAGATATATCGCCTCGTCTTCCGCATGCTCGGAGACGCCGGGGAGGCGGAGGATCTTGCCCAGGAGGTTTTCGTCACCGTCTTCAAATCCATCGATAGCTTCCGCGGCGACTCGAAGCTCTCGACCTGGATGTACCGGGTGGCGACAAATCACTGCAAGAACCGGATCAAGTACCTGGGGCGTCGTGCGCACAAAAAGAAGAAAGAATTCGACGAGGTCGGTGACCGGGATGCCATCGAGAGCGCGAGCATGGCGACGAGCGCGATGGTGGCCCGGCCCGACGAGATGGTGCACGCCCGGCAGACCGAAGGATTCATCCAGCAGGCCCTCGCCGAGCTGCCCGACGACCAGAAGGAGCTCGTCGTGCTTCGGGACATCGAAAATATGACCTACGACGCCATCAAGGAGGTCACGGGGTTGCCCGAGGGAACCGTCAAGAGCCGCCTGCACCGGGCTCGCCTTGCGCTTCAGAAGCGCGTGCAGGAGCTTCAGGGCGTGGGCCAGAATGCCGGAACGAAAGGTAAGGGCCGATGACCTCCGACGACGCGCGGGACCTCTTCAGCGCCTTTTACGACGGTGAGGTCGGGGACGACGACCGCTCGGCCTTCGAGGCGGCCCTCGCCGGAGACGACGAGCTGCGCCAAGAGTGGGAGGGCTTCCGAGAGCTGCTCAACGAGACTCACGCCCTCGACGAAGAGTTGGCCGGAGACGAGCCCGATCTGCTCGCTGGGGTCCAGAACAAGCTCCGGACCCGGAGCCGGGGTCGTTTCTACAAGGATCGCTATTCGCAGAGTTCGGCCGGGGGGCTCTTGCCGATCTTGATGGCGGCGGTGATGCTCCTGGTCATCGTGGTGGGTTGGCTGATGCTTCAACGCGTGACGATCGAGCCACCGGCGAGCGGAGAACTTGGTGCCCTCATCCAGACCGCGAACGGTTGAACCGACTCTGCGAATGACGATGCTCACGGCCTTCCTGGTCTTGGTGGGCGGTCTCGTGGGCTGTGACGAGGCGATCACCCGGGACGTCCTCGTCACCCGCGCGGTCCCCGCCGCCGACGGGACGTGGCTGTGGCTTGGTCAGGTGGACGTTCTGGATACGCCTGGGAGCGGTGACGCCGGAACCGACTCGGGACTGGATGCGGGAATGGACGCCGGGACCATCGCGCCCCCGGTCCTGGCCATCCCCGGCGATGCCTGGATCGCGCGCATCACCGGCGACCGCGTCGTGCACTGGCAGCTCGCGGTGGGCTCGGTCGGCACCATCGAAACCGCCGAGGCCATTCTCGAGTTGCGCGACTCGCGCATCGCCGTCGTCGGCACGGCCCCCGGCGTCGGTGGCCACGACGCCTGGCTCCTGCTGCTCGAAGCCCGGGGGGCGGTGTCGCTTCAGCAGACCCTCGGCGGCCCCGGGGACGAGCGCTTCGTCGAGCTCATCGATTTGCCCAACGGTGACATCGTCGCCATCGGCACGGCCCCGGGCGTCGATGGCACCCCCGGGTTGCTCGCGGCCCGCATCACCCCTGCCGGGGTGGTCGTCTGGAGCAGGGTTGCCACTGTGCCCCAAGCGACTCGAGTCCGCGCCGCGAACGTGCTTCGGCGTTCGGACGACCGATTGATCGTCGTCGGTGCCCTGGACGTAGCGACGGACGACCGCGGCCTCGACCTCTGGGTCCTCGCCTTCGACTTCGACGGAAATCTCGAATGGCAGCGCACCATCGGGACTTCCGGCGACGCCGACCCCGCCCGGGCGGTGCTCACGGAAGACCTCGGCCTGGTCATCGCGAGCCGCGTCGTACCCACCGACCCCCCTGCAGACCCGACCCAGCCCGTGACCGGCGACCTCTGGGTTTTGCGCGCCGACCGCGGCGGCGCAGTGGTTTGGCAGCGGTACTTTCAGAAGGTCGCCTTCGACGAGAGGCCCCGCTTCGTGGTTCTCCGAGACGACGGCCGGGTCAATGTCGTCTCCTCGGCCGATGGTTTCGGCACCCGCAACGACGGGGACGAGGACGTCTGGCTCGTCGAACTCGATACCGACGGAGAGGTCCTTTCCCAGCGGCGCATCGCGAGCTTCGATGTCGACCGCGCGGTCAATGCCTTCGAGAAGGACGACGAGACCCTCGAGATTACTGGCGTCGTCGATGGCCGGCCCGCCTCGTGGACAATTAAAGACGACGGCACCCTCGTCGCCGGCTGCGGAACCGTCGCCGATACC
>JAFDCW010000594.1 GCA_019312705.1 Deltaproteobacteria bacterium | reverse complement strand
GCTCGGGGTGCCGGTGCCGGTGCGGCTCGGGGTGCCGGTGCCGGTGCGGCTCGGGGTGCCGGGACCTGATCCGCGGCCGGTGCCTCTGGCTGGGCAGCGGCTGCCTCAGCGTCGGCTTCTTCGCCCTCTTCGCCCTCTTGACCATATTGGAGGACCGGTTCGGGTTCCGGCGCCGGGGGCTCTTCCCAGACCGGGGGGGCTTCGTAGTTCGGGTGGTGCATCCAGCCGGCCGCCGGGCTCATGTCGGTCGAGGCCTCGGGGCCGATGGCTGCCAGGCTGTTCCGGTCGGTCCCGGCGACGCGGGCCATGGCCTGGTCGATCGGGAGGGCGCAGTCCGTGTGCAGCTTTTCTTCTTGCTGGGCGTGCAAGACAGCCACGTCGGCGCCCGTGAGGGACATCTCGGAGGCGTAGGCGTTCGCCGTCGACCACGAGTAGTGCCAGTACTGACCGCCGAAAAGCAGGCCGACCGTCAGAAAGGTCCAGATGACGACGATGCCGCCGTAACCTGGCTTCCGGGGCATGGGGAATGGAAAATTCATCGCGTGCCTCCGGCGAGGTTCATGGCGGTGGGCTCGGGGTGCTGACTGAGCTGCAGGGCTCTCACGTAGCTTACGATCGCCCAGCGGTCTGCCGTCGACACGTTGTGGTCGTACGCCGGCATGTTGCGGATGCCGTGGCTGATGGTGGCGAAGAGCTGGCCGTCGGGGATGTGGCGCAGGCGCTCGTCGTGGATGGTCGGCGGGCGAATCGCCCCGCCGGCGCGGGTGGGCACCATGCCGTCGCCCTCACCGGAGACCCCGTGGCAAGGTGTGCAGTAGATGCCGTAGCGATCTTGTCCGCGGCTCACGAGGGCTTCCATGCCCCCCTGTTCACGGACCACGGCGCCCGGCACGGTGAGCGCCCAGCTTTGCCGCGCGTCGGACCAGCCGGTCTCGGTGACGGGATCGGCGGCCATCTCCCGGGCCACCGTGCCTTCGGGGAGGGGACGCATCGTGCGTCCGTCCTCGAAGAAGTCGCTGTGGGCCTGAGGGTTGTAGCGGGGCTGCTGAAACATATTCCGAATCGGAACGATCGGAGTCTCATCCGTCGGCGCGCCCTGGCATCCGCCGAGGGCCGCCAAGAGGATGGACGTGACGACAGCCGAGGCGATTGGGTGCTGAATTCGGATCTTGCGGTCGATTTTGAGCATGGGTACCGAGCTCGTGAGTGGTGCCAAGGGGACCTTGGTTCTGCGCGCTGCCTTATAGTGGAGCGCCGGGTCCTGCTCAAGCATTGCTTGTTCCTCAGAAGGCCCACCCGCCAAGTAGATCCCGCGGTTCGAGAGGTCAAGGCGCGGGCGTCGCAAATGGACGATGCCAGCCGCGCTGGCCCGCCCCCGGGGTCAACTGCGCAAAATGTGCGTACCTGGACAGTTTTGCCGCCAACGTTTGCTTCTACCCCGGGTTGCCAGTAGAGAGCGACCGGTCGTATCCTCCCGCCGCCAAACCGGGAGCCGGCGCGCCGGTGTAACTGAAGGGCCAGCGTCCTTCGTAACCGGCGGTCTCAGTCATCAGGGATGTCCATGAAATGGCGCAATAAAGTCTTGGGAGCGAGCCTGCTCCTGGCCGCTGTCGGGTGCGTGAGCGGTGAGACCCAGCAAGAGCGGGGCGAAGCCCTCTACGGGTACTGCGAGCAATGTCACGGGGACGTTGGCGAGGGGAACGCAGAGTTCCGCACGCCGGCGATCGCCGGCATGCAGGATTGGTACGTCGAAGCCCAGCTTCAGAAGTTTCGCATCGGTGCCCGCGGCGACCATCCAGACGATCTCGATGGCCTTCGCATGCGCCCCATGTCGCGCACCCTGGCGACCGACGTCGAGGTCACCTTGGTCTCGGCCTATGTCGCGAGCCTCGACCCCGTCGACCCCCCCGACACGATGACCGGCGGCGATCCCGCGGTCGGCCGTACGCTCTTCACCCCGTGCATCGAGTGTCACGGTGAGGGAGCCGAAGGCAGGCGCGACAAGAGCGCTCCTTCCCTCCTGAACCAGAGCGATTGGTACCTGGTGGCCCAGCTGCACAAGTTCCGCAGCGGCATTCGCGGCGCCGATACCCTCGATACCACCGGCATCCAGATGCGACCCAACGCCCTCGCTCTCGAGAACGACCGAGCGGTCCGGAACGTGGTCGCTTACATCGAGACCCTCGACAACTAGATAAAATGGCCAGCAAAGACACTAGCGGTGACGCCCTCGCCACCAAGGTTTTCCTCATGACGATGGCCGGGGCCGCGATCTCCATCGTCGCCGCCATCGTTTTCGTGCTGCTCTGAGGTCCTGATGTTCGAGCTACTCGATTTGAAGCAAGGCTCCTCCTACGCCGGTGACATCGATCAGTTGATCTTCATGATCACGATCATCACCGGGGTTTGGTTCCTCCTGACTGCCGGCATGTTCTTTTGGCTGCTCTTTCGGTTCCGAGCGAAAAAGGACGAGAGCGGCCAGTACGTGACCGGCGACGAGCCGCGGCTGAAGCGCTGGGTGACCTGGCCTCACATGCTCATCCTCGTCTGCGACATCGCGGTCATCGCGATGGCCATCAACGTTTGGTACACCGTTAAGCAGGACCTGCCTGAGGCCGACGCGACGATCCGCATCATCGCCCAGCAGTGGGCCTGGACCTTCGTACACCCCGGCCCCGACGGAGAGCTCGATACGCCGGACGACATCCGGACCATCGACCGCCTCTACCTCCAGGACGGGGTCACCTATCACTACAAGCTCTCATCGGTGGACGTGGTGCACGACTTCTCGGTGCCCATCTTCCGCTTGAAGCAGGACGCCGTCCCGGGCCGCGAGATCACCGGCTGGTTCAAGCCGACAGTCCAGGGCGAGTACGGCATCCAGTGCGCCGAGATGTGCGGCATCGGCCACGGCATCATGGGCGCGCGGCTCATCCTTCAGAGCGCCTCGGACCACGAATTCTGGATCCAGTCCAACTCGCCGACCCCGGTCGCGCAGGTCACCGGGCAGTAGGGCAATAGGTAACGAGACCATGGCAACCGCAGCACCGCACGCCCACGATCACGACGACGCGTACCCCGAGAGCTGGGTTCTCAAGTATCTGTGGTCGACCGACCACAAGATGATCGGCATGCAGTACCTCTTCACCGGGATGGCGATGGCCATCATCGGCGGGTACTTCGCCTACGCCTTCCGAATGCAGCTCGCCTTCCCCGGCGAGAGCGTGCCGACCTACGGCGTGGTTTCGCCGGCCCAGTACAACGCCATGGTCACGAACCACGGCACCATCATGATCTTCTGGGTCGCCATGCCAGTCCTCATCGCCGCCTTCGGGAACTTCCTGATCCCGCTGATGCTCGGCTGCGACGACATGGTGTTCCCGCGCATCAACCGCCTCAGCTTCCAGATCTTCTTCCTGAGTGCCCTGGTGCTCATCGCCTCGTTCTTCGTTCAGGGTGGCGGCTTCGGCGGCGCGTGGACGGCCTATCCGCCGCTCTCCTCGGAGGCTGGCTACAGCCTCACGCCCCTCGGCTCGACCATGTGGCTCGTCGCCGTGGCCCTCGAGTTCGTCGCGTTCCTCTTAGGCGGCATCAACTTCATCACCACGACGATGAACTCCCGCGCCCCGGGCATGAAATATACCGACATCCCGATGGTCGTTTGGATGATCGTCTTGGCGTCGATCATCTTCATGGCGTCGGTCGGCCCCCTGATCGCCGGCGCGATCATGCTGCTCTTCGACCAGAATCTCGGCACACACTTCTTCGACCCGACGGCCGGTGGGGACCCC
>JAFDCW010000593.1 GCA_019312705.1 Deltaproteobacteria bacterium | reverse complement strand
GAGCTTCTTGGCTTTTTCGGCGTCTTCGCCGTCGGGGTCTCTGGCCTCGCAAGTGTACTGGGCGGGGGTCTCGGCGAAGTGGTCGTTCACCGAGAGCCAGCCCTCGTCGGTCCAGAAGCGGGCGAGGTCGAGGCCGAGGCCCATGGTGTGGAAGCTCTGCCGGGGCCAGTGGCGGTAGGCGCTCATCACATCGACGCCGCTTACCCCGTGGCGCTTCACGATGCGGGCGATGACCGGGAGGCGCAGCGCCATCTCGCAGCTCAGGGTGAAGGGGCGGTCGTCGTGGATCATGCGGAACCAGACCCCATCGACGGGCCCGAGGATCTCGACCGGTGACGCGACCGGAGTCGGGTGACTGCCAAGGGCGCGGAAGGCGATGCCCGCCTCTCGTAGCGCCTCGTGGCATTGGGCCTCGGGGCGGATCTGCCAGACCCGGCGGGGCGCTTGCCGCCACGTGGCCCCGGGGATGAGGGCGCGAAAGTTCTGAAAGTTTTGCGACCGACGGGCGATTTGCCGGGCCGCCATGCCGGCGGGGTCACCCCGGCGGACGGCGAGGCGCGCCGGGGGAGGCGGATTGGGCGGGGGCGGGGTGATGGGAATGAGCAGCTCGGGGCCCGCGTCGGCCGAGGCATCGGCGCTGGCATCGGTGCTGGCATCTGAGCTGCCGTCTGAGCTGCCATTTTGCCCGGCGTCGAGGCCGCCGTCGCCGGGGCCCGCCCAGCCCCCCTCTCCGGGTGCCGGTGTCGCGGGCAGGCGCCAGCTGCCGTTGAAGTAGCCGATCGCCAGGGGGCGGTTTCTTCCGGTCGCGAGCCGTGACCGGGTCCGGGTCGTGCGCTCGTCGTAGACCAAGTAGTCCGGGAGAAAGTCCGGCAGGTTGTGGCCGGCGGTGACCGCGTCGGGGGTCGTCCCCGCCTGCACTACGACGTAGCGGTGAGGGGCCTCGGGGTTCGGGTGGATGAAGCGCACGCCGACGTCGTCTCCCTCGAAGCGCTGGTCTCCTGCCACCACGGCGCCGTCGACCACCTGGATCGGGAGCCGGTCTTTGATGCGTTCGAGCACGCTGTTGGTCCCCGGGGTTCCGTAGAGAACCAGATGTGCGCTGCGCGCTAAGTCGGGGGTGACGGCGGAGTCGGCGATGACCTCTTGTTGGTGGGCCCAGAGCCAGAGCGGCCAGCCCCGGGAGCCGCGCTGGGCGGCGCGCTGCAGTGCCCGGGTCTGTTCGGGGTCGCCGGTGCCGTACACGTGCACGCTGCGGCCATGGTAGGCGTCGGTGAGGGGGCCCGCGATGCCCGGAGCCTTGGCGTAGCCGTCGGTGGGAGTGGGGATGAAGCCGGGGGCGAAGGCGCCGTCGTCGCGGCGTACGAGCGAGATGACGTGGCCCAGGGGCGCCCGCGGCCCGTCGTAGGCGACGCGTTCGTCCACGACGATGCGCAGCTCGTCGCCGGCGCCGATCGGCGCATCGCGGAGGTCCAAGGTGAACCCGGTGACGTTGTCGGTCGTGACGCTCATGGCACCCGCGTCTGCTTCCGCGGTGACCCGGGCGAGTTCGGGGTAGTCTTCGAAGCGGGTGACGGTCACCCAGTGCTGCCGGCTCGCGCGATAGTCTCCCGTGACGTCGATGACCTTGCGCGGGCTGCGATCCCGAGCCGTCTCTGCGAGGGCGTTGAAGGTGCGCCCGTGGCGGTGGACCCGGTAGAGGATGTCGTGGCCCGCCTCGTACCACGTGACGTTGGGGTCGAGGCCCAAGCGCCTCATGCGCCCTTCGAGCTCTCGCACGTACTGCGGGCGCATGGGCCCCGTGTCGGCATACCCGTGATAGAAACGAAAATCGGTATTGGTAGTGTTCTCGATGAGGTCCATGCCGCTGAAGCGCAGCATCGCCGTGCGCTCTACGGGCAGCGGCCGGCCCCCGGCGTATTGCAGCCAGCTCGGTGCCCCGGCGATGGCTTGGACCAGGCTGAACCGCGACGCGTGGCGTGCCCCGAGGGCGTAGGCGCCGAGGCCGCCGTTCGACAGACCGGAGAGGATGACTCGGTCGTTGTCGACGTTGTAGTGCTGACGCACGTCCTCGATGACCGCCAGCACGTCGTCCTCGCCCATCCACCGCCAGAGGACCTGGCCGAAACCATCGGGGGCGACGACGATGACGTTCGGAGACCACCGCGGGACGAAGTCGTCGTAGATGTACTCGGAGTAACGCTCCCAGCTCATGTTTTGGCCGAGCACCACTCCCAGGAAGAGGTTGCCGTTGGACGAGCCTCCGTGGAGGACGACCATCACGGGCCACGGACGCGAAGGGTCGTAGTCCGGGGGAAGGTAGATGGCGTAGCCCTGGGTCCTCCGGGAAATCTCCTGGGGGTAAGCGCGGTTGACGATGTTCCCGCGCTCAGCGGGGTAGGGGTCGGTGCCGCCCTGGGCCGCCTCGAGGTAGCGACCCGCTCGTCGTCGCCAGCTCTCGGCCTGGGTAGGGAAGTCGCCCTCGATCCTACGAGCGGTTTCGATTAGGTGCCGAATGCTCAGCGCGGTGCCCTCGGGAACGGACGCTGGACGGTTCTCTTCGAGTTGGTCGAGGCCGCGGCGGAGCTCGCCGAGGGATGGCTGGGCCCTGGCGGTCTCGACCGACATGGCGGTCCAACTCACCGAGAGTGCCAAGAGCGCCAGGGCCGGCGCGAAGCCGTAGGCTCGCGTCACGTCGCCGCTGCCGTGACCTGGTGAATCCACCCCTCGAAGGCCTCGCAGGCCGACTCGAAGGTGCCGCCCTCGGTCGTGGCGACGAGCTCTCGCCCGTGCATCACCCGAATCTTTGCGTCCAGGTCCACGGGACCGTCGACGGTAGGTACATCCGCCATTCGCGCGATCCCGCGCTTCGCTTCGGCGACGACGTCTTCAGTGGATGCGTTGGCCGCCTCGACGAGGGCGTCGGCGGACAGAGGCCGACCGGTCAGCGCCTCGATGGTCTGGTCGAAGGTCCGGGAGTTCCCCGGTGCCCAGTAGCTCTCGGCGAGCGCGGGCCCGATGCGCGGGTTGTCGGTGAGGTAGCCGTCACGTTTCAGGAAGTGCCCACGAGTTTGATAGACGGCCATCTCTGCCAGGACATAACCGTGGTAGTAGGCGCTCGATTCCCCGGTCAGGAGGTGGGGGACGGCGAGGACCGGCCGGGTCCCCGAGGACAGGCCCTGGAGGCGGCGCTCGACTTCCCGGAAGGTCGTGAGGACCCGGTCCGGGGTTAGCTCGTCGTCGGGAATCTCGTACAGAGCGCGCTCGGCGAAGGGCACCGTGAGCATGGCCCTTTGGTCCCAGCCTTTGAAGGGCTGCTGCTCGCGGATGACCTCTTCGATGAGTTCGAAAGGCATCGAGGCCCCGCCCGGCCCGATGGCGTAGCGGGTCTGCCAAGCCGCGTCCTCGACCAACGAGTCCATGAACATCGACTGGGTCTCGGCGTAGCCGACGCTCGTCGGGGCGAACTCTTGCGAAAAGCAGGGGGCGTTCTGCGAGATATTGGCGAAGTGGGCCGCGTGGCCGCCCTCGTGGAAGAGGGTGTTGGTAGCCCGGTGGCCGGCACCCTTTTGGCCGACGACGGCGTTGGCGGTGAAGTTGATGCGGGCCGGGCGCCACTCGCCGTTGTCGAGGAACGCGGGCTCGGGCCCATGCATGAAGCCGTTCTCGTACTTGCCGTCGCGGTCGACGAGGTCGAGGGTGAGGGTCGCGCCCCGGTAGCGCACGCCCAGGGCGTGGAAGGACCGTCCCCAGCGTCGAAGAGCGCAGTCGAAGCCGAAGTAGGGGTCGAGCTTCT
>JAFDCW010000592.1 GCA_019312705.1 Deltaproteobacteria bacterium | reverse complement strand
CCGGATTCGGCAAGAAGAGCTGCTCGCTGATTCGGGTGCGAAGGGCGCCTACGAGCGGGCCCTGGCGCTGCGCCCCGGGGACCTAGAGATTGAGGACGCGATCGAGCAGGTCGACCAGACCGCCGAAAATTGGAAGCAGATCGCCAAGCGCTTCGTCGAGGAGGCAAACGACGCCTCGGACTCGACTCTCAAGACCTCGCACCTCACCCGGGCAGCTTCGCTGATCTGGCAGTACAAAACGGGTGGCCGCGACAAGGAAGTCGACAAGCTCTTCAGAGCGGCCCTCGAAGCCGACCCGGCGTCGACGCGCACCGCCCGCCTCTACGCCGAAACTCTCCGCGCCCGGGACCAACACGACGCCCTCGCCGAGATCCTCGTCGAGTCCGCGGACCACGCCCGCAATCGTGACGAAAAGCTGAACCTCTACGTGCAGTCGGCCCGGGTCTTCGCCCGGCGCCTCGACGACAGGGAGCGCGCGGGGCAGTGCTACGAGCGCGTGCTGAGCTTCTCGCCGGGCCACGAGGAGGCGCTGCGCTTCCTGGTCGAACTCTTCACCGACGGCGAGAAGTGGGACAAGCTCGTCGCGCTCTATGAAGACGCCCTCCGGAGCCGCCAGAAGCTCGAGTCGGAGCAGGGGATCCTGCTGCAAATCGGCATGGTCCACTGGCGCATTCGGACTGCCCCAGACGAAGCCGAGCCCTACTTCGGCCGCCTGCGCAAGATCGACCCGGCCCATCCGGGCATGCTGTCGTTTTATCGCGAGTTTTTCGCGGGCAGCGAGGACCCGGCGCGCCTCCTGACCATTCTCGGCGATGCCCAGCGGGTCACCAAGGACCCGGACCAGAAGCTCGAGCTCGCGGTCGAACTCGCCAAGACGGCGCAGGGAAGTGACGCCACCGTCGAGCGTGCGGTAGATGCGTGGAAGGCCGTGCAGCGGCAGACCCCGGATCACCCGGAGGCGCGCGGTGCCCTGCGGGAGCTCTACGCCAAGGCAGAAAAGTGGAACGCTCTCGTCGAGTTGTTGAAGAGCGAGATCGACTCTCTCGGAGACGACGACGTCGAGCGCGAGGTCACGCTTCTGCGCGAGATGGTTCCAATCTATCGGGACAAACTCGAACTCGACGTGATGGTGATCAAGACGTACAAGGCCGTGCTCCGTCACGTCCCGGACGACGCGATCGCGCTCCAGGAGCTCAGCCGCACCTACGAGACGATGGGGCGCTGGAACGACTTGATCCAGGTCCTCACGCAGCAGGCAGAAGCGGTCGAAGGGGCCGATGAAAAGGTCACGCTCCTCACGCGAGTTGCGGGACTGTGGATCGATCGTTTCGCGAACTACAACCACGCCGTCGGGCCCCTCGAGTCCGTCGTCGCTCTCGATCCCGAAAACCGCGCGGCGCTCTCCCGGCTCAAGGAGATCTACGAAAAGAAGCGCGCATGGTCGTCTCTCTTCGAGGTCCTCAAGAAGGAGGCGGAGCTCGCGTCGGACCCCGAAGTTCGTTTCCAGAACAAGATCGAGCTCGCCAAGTTGGCGGGCGAGCGGTTGCACAAGAACGCCGACGCCATCGCCCTTTGGCGAGAGGTCGTCGAGCAGGCGCCCGCGACGCCCGGGGCCCTCGACGCCCTCGAGCGCCTCGCAGAGCGAGAAAAAGACTGGCCGACCCTCGCTGAAGTCCTCGAGATCCGTGCCGCGGCAGAAGACGTCGAGGACGCCCCGCGGATTCGCATCCTGACCAAGCTCGGCACCGTCTATGGCGAGCATATCGACCAACCCCTGAAGGCCGCCGGTGCCTGGCAGCGCGTTCTCGCCCTCGATCCCAAGAATGGGCGCGCCACGCGCACCCTCCGGGAGTCGTTCCTGAAGGCCGGGGACTGGGAAGGCGTCGAAGCGCTCTACGCCGAGACCGACGATTGGGAGGGCCTCGTCGAGGTGCTCGGCAGCGCGGCCGAAAGGTCCGGCGACGACGCCGTGAAGATCGCTCTCTCGTTCCGAGCCGCCGAGGTCTACGAGGAGAGCATCGGGGAGCCCCAGCGCGCGTTCCGCAACTACGAGCGCGTGCTCTCGGTGGACAGCTCGAACGTACGCGCCGCGACGGCGCTCCTGCCCATCTACGAGCGAGACGAAAAGTGGCCGAAGGTCGTCGCCATGAAGGAGGTGCTCCTCGGAGCCCTCGCCGACGACGCTCCCTTGGACGAGCGCCTGACGCTCCTCGGCGAGCTCGGGCGCCTTTCTTCTCAGGAACTCTCCGACGAGGCCGCGGCCTTCAACTGGGCGAAGCGGGCCTATGCCCTCGCTCCCGAGGACCCCGATCTGATCACCGCCCTCGAAGCGGCGGCGGGTCACGCCGGGGCCTTCGAACAGCTGGCTGCGATCTACCGGGAGCGTCTCGAATCGGCGCCCGACGACCAGGCCCTGAGCCTCCGTCGGCGCCTCGCGACCCTCGCTGGCGAGCAGCTGGGCAATACAGCCGACGCCATCTCTCAGCTCGAACAGATCCTAGCCGCCGACCCGGCCGACGCCGAGTCGGTGGAGGTCCTCGACCGGCTCTATCGAGCCGAGGACCGAACCGCCGATCTACGCAACCTCTACCAGCACCGAATCGATCATGCGTTGGATGATCAATCCCGCGTGCTGTCGCTCCGGGAGCTCGCGGCTCTCGAAGAAGACGTGCTCGACGAAGCCGGTGCCGCGGTTGCTCACCTCGAGCAGCTCCTCATCCTCGAGCCCGCTGACTCGGAGGCCCTCGCCGGCCTCGATCGGCTGCATGCGGCGGCCGACCGTCCGAAGGAGCTCGCCGACGTCATTCGTCGGCGTCGCGAGCTCGACACGGAAGAAGCAACGGGTATCGATCTGGCGATCCGTCTTGCGGACCTCCTTCGTATGCGCCTCGACGACCCCCGGGGAGCAGTGGACACCTATTCCGACGTGCTTCGTCTTGCCCCCGGCAACGACCAGGCTGTCGCCGGCCTCGAGGCCCTCTCCAATTCGGCCCCTGACCTGTCCCTCGAAATTGGGCGCTTGCTCGAAGCCGCCTACGAGTCGAAGTCGTCCTACCAGAAGCTCGCCGACGTGCTCGACCGCCGCCTCCGGGCCGCCGAGGACCCGGGTGAGATCCGTGACCTGCGGCTACGGCTCGCGGAGCTCGCAGGCAGTCAGCTCGGCGACGTCGAAGGTGCCTATAACGCCATCGAAGCCGCGTTCTTGTCCCATCCCGCGGATCAGGAACTGTGGGAGCGCCTGGCCGAAGCGGCCGAGCGCGCTGGCAAGCACGAAGAGCTCGCCGGCGCTTACGCCATGGTCCTCGACGAAGGCGAACTCGAAGGGTCCGACATCCTCGAAATCGCGAGCCGCGCCGCCCGCATCCACGACGAACTGCTCGGAGAGCCGGTCGCTGCGGAGCCTTTCCACCGCATGGTCCTCGCCGAGGACTCCCTCGACGAGCGCGCCTTCGAGGCGCTCAAGCAGATCTACACCGATGGCGAGAAGTGGGACGACCTTCAGGTCCTCTATCGCAACCGGATCGCGAACACCGTCGACCTCGACCAGAAGCGCGAGCTGCTCCTGCAGGTGTGTTTCCTTTTCGAGGAGCTCCTCGACGACGCCGAGCTCGCCATTCGGGCTTACCAGGACGTCCTCGAGCTCGACCCCGACGATGTCTCGAGTCGCCGGGCCCTCGACAGGCTCTATCGTCGAACCGAGCGCTGGCGTGATCTCGCGGCGCTGCTCAAGCAAGACCTCGACGGCGCCGAAGGGCAGTACGAGCTCGACCTCACCTTCGAGCTCGGGCAACTGCACGAACAGAAGCTCGA
>JAFDCW010000591.1 GCA_019312705.1 Deltaproteobacteria bacterium | reverse complement strand
AGGACCGATAATCGGCAACCCGTGACAGACCCGGCAGATGACGATCGGCGCGACAACTTCCGGCTCCCGATCGAGCTAAAGGTCGAGTACAAGCGCCTCAATTCGTTCTTCGCCGATTACACCCGGAACATCAGCCGGGGCGGAACCTTCATTCGAACCGACAAGCCCCTGGGAATCGGCACCGAATTTCTCTTCCACATGAAGGTGCCCAAGCTCGAACACGCGCTGGTGCTGCGCGGGCGGGTTCAGTGGGTGGTGCCGCCGGACCAGGCAACCGACGAACAGCGGGCGGGTATGGGCATCGGGTTCATCTACGCCTCCGAGGCCGACCGCGAGCGCATACGCACCGCGGTCGAAAAGCTGATGCTCGAGAGCCTGGGGCCGGTTCTCTACGAGAAGATCGTCAAGCACTCGGAAGACTGAACCGGAGTCGACGCGGTACGCGAGGCCGTTCATTTCCTGGGGGCGCTGCTGCCCGCGGCCCTGCGCGAGTTGCCGTAGGCCGCGGCTCAAAGGCGCGACAAGGCCCAGTGCACGTCAGGGTGCGGGCGAGCGATCAGCTCGCGACCGGCGCGCAGCTCGGGACGTACTGCTGCGTCCCCCGCCTCGAGGGATGCCTCGACGGCATCCTGCGCGCCGGTGAAGACGACGTACCCCTTTCCGTCGATGCCGCGGCAGAGGTGCAGCGCGACGAGATCGACGTCAGCCATCTTCAGCGCGGCGTCTGCGGAGAGCAGGGTCGCCGCCGCAGTCTTCATCTCGAGGGTGCCGAGGGAACCATCGACGGCCGGCACCTCCATGCCTTCGAGGGCGGGCAGGAGCGCGCGATGCGCCCCGTAGAGCAGAAGCTGGTCGATGAGGTCTGCGCCGGCGCTCTCGCGACCCGCTTGCATCGCTTCGAAGACCTCCTCTTCGCTGCCGGCGAAAACCAAGAGGTACTTCCCCGGCGTGACCGGATCTGCCCGGAGGATGCGCACCTCGGCGCGCTTCACCATCGCGTCGGCCACGGTCAGCCCTCGGGCGATCGATGCGACCTCGAGGACGGCGAGTGCAGGCGGTGTGGACGGGTCGTGAACCATCTGAGGTCGCGCGTCTAGATGATGCGAAAGTGATCCTTGAGCGTGCAGCGACGCTCACGGGTGAAGGTCCGACAGGTGGTGAGGCCCTCCCCCGTCGGGCTGGCGATGGTCCAGCTGGTGTAGCCCTCGCCGCCCGCGCCGATCCCCGCGAAGTTCGGGGCGTTCTTGACGAAAATCGAGGTATTGATGACCCGCGCCATACGGCTGAGGTTGTCGATGCTCGTCGAGTACATCACTGCCGTGTGGCAGTAACCGTGCTCGACGTGTTTGGCTGTTTGGATGGCCGTCTCGACATCCGGCGTGCGCACGACGCCGACGACCGGCATCAGCATCTCGGTGAGTACGAAGGGGTGGTCCGCCGGAACATCGGCGTAGAGCAACCGGAGGTCACCGCTGACGCGTTTGCCCGCGGACTCGAGGAGCACGCTGGCGCTGCGCCCGACGAAGTCGCGGTTGATGTGGTTGTCCGAGTCGAGGAGGGTCTTTTCGAGTGCGCGTAACTCGCTTTGACTGAGCTTGTATCCGCCGTACTGCTGCATTTCCTTCATGAGCTTGTCGGCCACGTCGGCGACGACGATGACCTCCTTCTCACAGGTGCAGATGACGTTGTTGTCGAACGACGCCCCGGCGACGATGCCGCGGGCCGCCCGGGCGATGTCCGCGGTCTCGTCGACGACGACCGGCGGGTTGCCGGGGCCGGCGCTGATGGCGCGCTTGCCCGAGCGCATCGCCTGCTTCACCACGGCCCCGCCGCCGGTAACGACGACTAGGCGCACGCCCGGGTGAACCATGAGCGCCTGGGCCGTCTCGATGGTCGGCTCGGCGACGCAGTTGAGCAATTCGGCGGGCCCGCCCGCGTCGCGAATCGCACCATTGAGCAGCGCGATGAACCAAGCGCTCGTGCCCTTCGCGAGGGGGTGCACATTGAAGACGACCGAGTTGCCACCGGACACCATGCCGATGCCGTTGTTGATGATGGTCTCGGTCGGGTTGGTGCACGGCGTGATCGACGCGATGACACCAAAGGGCGCCCGTTCGATGAGCATCAGGCCGTCGTCACCGCTCTGGGCGATCGGCTCGAGAAACTCCGGGCCCGGCGTCTTGGTGATCGCTACCCGGTTCTTGATGAGCTTGTCTTCGTAGCGACCGAGGCTCGTCTCCTGCACCGCGCGATTGGACATCTCTTCGAGGTGCGCAAGAGCGACCTCCCGCATGTTGCGGACCACGGCGTAGCGCGTGGCGAGGGGCATCGCCTCGTACTCTTCGAATGCCCGACCAGCCGCGGCAACCGCGCCGTCGAGGTCGTCGTGGATGCCAGGGCGACGGCCGCCGACGTGCACCGCCGGGGCGGGCGCCGCATGGGCGACGAACGCTGACGCGGGGTGGTCGGTGACGGACTGCCCGGCCCCGATGGTCGCCGCCGCTGGAGCCGCCGGGGAGAGTTCGGCCTTGACGGCGTTCGCCGAGAGACGATTACGAACGCGCCCGATGACGGCGTCGACGATGGCGTCGAGGGCGCTATCGTCGAGCCCTCCGGTCGGAGGACGCCGCATCAGCTGACCTCCGACTTCTGCTCACCGTACTTGTCGTAGTCGACGTCGTCGCTGGTCGCGACCGTGTCGACGATGGCCATCACCACGCAATCGACCGGCCGGTCCTTGGTGATGAGGGTCTGCCGAGCACTCGAGCCCGACGCATAGAGGACGACCTCCCCGACACCGGCCCCGACGGAGTCGGCGGCGACGAGAGTTGCCCCGGAGGGCGTTCCGTCCAGGTCGCATTGCTTGAGGAGGAGAAGCTTGAGTCCTTCGAGCTCCTCCTCCTTTCGGCTGGCGACTACGGTCCCGATGACGCGCGCCAGGTACATGGCGCTTTACTCGGTCGCTGTGGCGCGGCCGAGCGGCAGCGCCGCGTCGACATTCGCGTGGGGACGCGGGATGACGTGCACCGACACGAGCTCACCGACGCGTTCCGCCGCGCGAGCGCCGGCCTCGGTGGCAGCCTTGACGGCAGCGACGTCGCCACGAACCACGGCGGTAACGAAACCGCCGCCGATCTTTTCGTACGATACGATCTCCACGCGGGCGGCTTTCACCATTGCGTCGGAAGCCTCGACCATCGCGACGAAGCCCTTCGTCTCGATCATTCCCAGTGCGTCTGCCATCTGTCTCTTCTCTCCGTGACTGAATCCGTCACCGGTTCAGATTCACCTTTTCGGACACGCCCTCGATGCTCTCGATCGCCTTCCGAGCAGCCTCGGCCGCGGCGTCGATCTCGGCTTCGGTGCCGCACATATAGAGGCGCCCAAAAGCGCCGTAGGGGCGGATGTTCACGAGGAACACGTTCGCCGCCTTTTCTGCCTCGTTACAGGCGAAAGTCACGTAACCCGCGGGGCTCGTCTCCATGAGGAAGAGCGACTGGCCCGGGAGGATCATGTTGCCGGAGCTGCTCCGGTTGATGATCTGCGCCTGGTACGGCTCGATGGCCCGGATGATCTCGTGAGTGACCACGTTGGGCTTGATGCGATCTTCTTCGGCGACGCCGAGGCCTTCGAGGATGGCCCGCCCGGCATCGAGGACCTGCCCCTGGTCTTCGTGGTGCACCTCGAGGAGACCGTAGGCGCGCTCGACCACTTGAACCGCTGGAGCGACCTTCGTCGCCTTGAGGGCGGTGTCCGTAACCCGGTTAATTGCCATGCCGGGGGCCGTTTCGACCCAAAGTGACGCCTGACCGGGG
>JAFDCW010000590.1 GCA_019312705.1 Deltaproteobacteria bacterium | reverse complement strand
CTCTCCCAGGTAAACCCGGACGAGTTCAGGGTCGGGGAGCGCGACGCCGCTCGGGGCCCAGGCGGTCTCCGCAGCATCCATGGCCACGACGCATGGTACGAGCGCCTGCTCGGCGACCCGGCGGGCGACCAGGGTCAGGTCCACCGCGTGCTGAGCGCTTCGCGCCACGAGGAGCACGGCACCGGTGGCCCCGAGGGCGTGATAGCTGCCGTGGCCTGCCGACTCGGCGCCGGGGTAGAGGGGGTCTACCTGGTCCGTCAGGTGAAGCACGAGGGGCACGTGTCGGTTCACGAGGGCGCCGAGGGGAGCCGCGGCTTCAGTGGCCCCGGCCCCCGCGAGAAACGCCGCCGCTCGCCGTCCGCTGAGCGCCAGGCCGCCGGCGGCGGCGATGGTCCCGCCATCTCCCTGGGCGGCGGAGGTCCTCACCGTCTTGCCGAAAGCGTTTTGGTGGTGCGAGGGGGCGTCGGTCCTCTGCAGAGAGAAGTGATAGAGCCCCTCCGAGATGAGGGCCTCGGTCGCGACGACGGCTTCGGTACCGGTCAGCAGAACGGTCTGTCCGGGATGGGGCGCCTGCGCGCGTTCCGAGCGGCCGAGGGCACGTCGCATCCAATCCGTCGCTATCGATGGCCACTTAGGCATGACGGCTCCTGCGTAGTTGAGTCAGTTCCATCTCCTGGAACTGGTCGCCTTGCACCACCGCAATGGCGCCCGTCGGGCAACGGTAGGTGCATTCTTCGGTCGCACGGCTGGGGCTACGGACGACGGCGAGGCCCCCTGAAATTTCGACCGCCCCTTCCTGGGCATCGAGGGCGCACCGGGCACAAGCGTCGCAGGCGACCTCGCAGGCGAGGCGAGCCCCCTCGCCGGCGAGGGGGCTGCTGCACTGGACGATGACCTCGGTGGAGACGGCCTCGAGGGTGAAGAGGTCGAGGGGGCAGACGTCGACGCAGTCGCCGCACGCCGTGCATGCACCGACATCGACTACCGGGAGCCCCTCGTCGTTCATGCGGATCGCATCGAACGTGCAAACCACGTCGCAGTCTCCGAGGCCTAGGCAACCCCAGGAGCAGGCCCGGCCTCCACCGCTGACGACGAAAGCCGCCCGACACGACGATTCTCCCTGATAGTCCGCGAGCCTCTGGACCGAAGACTTTCCCCCGGCGCAGTGCAGCCGCGCCGTGCGCTTCTCCTGGAAGTCGGCGTCCACTCCCAGCAAGGACGCGACATCTTCGATCGCCGCGGGGGTGCTCACCGTGCATTTCCCTGGAACCGAGGCGCCCCGCACCAGGGCCTCGGCGAACGAGCGACAGCCCGGCTCACCGCAGGCTCCGCAGTTCGTACCGGGGAGCTTGCCTTCCACCACGTCGATGCGCGGGTCTTCGACCACCCGGAGAAATCGGTTCGCCAAGGCGAGGACGGTGCCGAAGAAACCGGCGATTCCCGTCATGACAAGCCCGGCGATAGCGATTTCGTTCATCGGGCTCCTCTCAATTGAACGGAGCGGCCTGGGCGATCAGTTCGGCGGTCGCGGTTGTGTCTCCGCTTTGGGGGGCTCCGGGATGGATGCACAGGGCGGGGCACTTGACCGCAGCGCCCACCATCTCGGCGAAGGTTCCGGCGCTCAGGTCGGCGATGATCGCCTGGCTGTCGCCGTTGTACTTGAAGAGCCGGGGATTGATGTTTGTACACTCGTTGCACGTCGTGCAGAGGGGCGAATCGATCCACGGCTCATCGAAGGAAACGTCGTCATCGTCGTCATCGTCTTGGTCGTCTCGGTCGTCTTGGTCGGCCGCCTCCGGGGCCGTGGCCTGCGCTGCCGGCGCCTGCGTGCGGGCGGGTGCGGCCGCGGCGGACGGTGACCGTGGGGAGCGGGGAGCCGTGTCGAGGTCCATCAATACGTCGACCAGTCGGCCCATGGCCTCTGCCGCAGCTTCCGCCCGGACCTGCTCGAGCTCTTCCCGATGTTTGGCCTCGAGGCTCTCCAGCTGGGTGGCCGCCTCGGCGTGGGCCCCGTCGAGGGTCGCCTTCGTCGCCCGACGGACATGCTCGTTGTCGAGACCGCCGAGCTCTTGGAGCGTGTGCCAAGAACGCATGTGGTCGTGGGTGCCCATCGTGAGCTGCCGCGTGACGACGGCGCGAGCGAGCGATCCGTCTTCGCCGACGACCCAGATGAAGGGCAGGCCGAGGGAGGGCTGGTCGCCCTCGGCGCCGATCAGCTCCGGAAGGTTGATCTGTTCGTCGGTCCAGGCAGAAGTCGGGATCACCCAGAACTGTCCGCGCAGCGAGGGCTCGAGGGCCGCGGCATGGGCGAAAGTGAAAGCGAGGTCCAGGGTCTGGTCTTTGCCGTCGGCCCCTTCGCAGGTGATCGGGTGCACAGGCCAGGGACGCTCCGGCTGGGGGTTGGCCCCCATGTCGAGGCGATGAGCCCACGACGGGCCCGCGCCCGGATCGTATCGAAACAAGGGCGCGCCGCGACCTGCGACCCCCGATACGAGCTCGAGCCAGGCGGGCAGCACTCCGGACGGCTGGGCGACGACGGCGACCGCCGGGCGGACCGCCGCGGCCAACTTGCCGAGGCCCGAGATGAGGTGCTCCGGGGACGCTAGGCTCGATTGCAGAACAAAAGCCTCTCGGTGAGCGAGGACCAGGTAGCCGAGCTCGAACGCGTATTCGGAGAAGCTGCCCTCGGCGGGCGCGTTCTCTCCGTCGGCGACCAGGACATGAATGGCCCGCCCCGAGCGCAGCATGGCGGAGAAGGGCGCGAGGGACATGCCTCGTAGGCGGTCGCGATTCTCGAGGGCCACCACCGGCGTTCCGACCAGCAGTTCGTCCGACGACAGCCCGTGGCGATCCAAGCGAGAGAGCTGCGACTCGTGCAGCTCCGCGTCGTACTCGCCCCGAACCTCCATGCGGCCGATGCGCATGGCGCGGATGATCTCCACGACCAGGTCCATCTCCGTGTCGTAGAGTTTCGTGGCCGTGCCCAAGATGTCGTCGTCCACGACGACCTTCGCGCCCTCGGCCTCGAAGGAGGTCTTCGGCGTGCCCGAGTGGACCAGGACGAGATCGGTGGCTGAGGGGCCACCCTCCACCCACCCCCGCAAGAGCTCCACTATTTCCGAAATGCGCTCGCGCCTCTCGGCGGACAGGGCCTTGGAGCCCGAACTCGAGCGCGCGGTGGTGGCGAACGCATCCGCATTGAAGAACTGTGAACCGGCGGTGCCGAGGGCGGCGGCGGCCGAGCCTGGCTCGCCGGAGGCCGAAGCGTGAGCATCATCGACCCGTAAGATGTTGGCGAGGCTCTCCGCCAGAGAGGCCGCTTCGGAGACGAACTCGGCGAGGCGCCCGCGGCGCTCGCGGACGAGAGCTACGCGATAGAGCGCTACCAGGGTGTGATTCCCCAGCCCCAGCAATGCGCCGCTCTTCCCGAGGGCCTTCTTGAAATGGGCGAGCTGCGTATTCAGCGCCCTCGACGCGTCCGCGCTGACCTCGAAGCTGGCGGCGAACTTCTCGCACGTCTCATCGATCACGTCTGCGAGGGGGGTCTCCCGCCCCTCGTCGAGGGCCTGGGCGAAAGCCCAGATCAACTTCGTCTTGTGGTCTCTGAGGAGGTTGTTCTGGCCCATGCTCTCGAAGGCGTCCTCCACGCACGCGGAAAACGGCCGAGCGACCTCGCCGTCGGTCGGTTCCGCGTCGATGAGCAACGGGTAGTGGTCGAAGAGCTCCTCGGCGTCGAAGAACCCCGCTAGGGAAAGCGGAACCAGCGGCGCCCCGAGATCGTCGCTCCCGCTTCCGGTCACGTGGAAGTGACGGAGGCG
>JAFDCW010000589.1 GCA_019312705.1 Deltaproteobacteria bacterium | reverse complement strand
GACGGAGGTCACGCATGAAGCGAAACATCCTCTTCATCACGAGCGACCAGCAGCGCTACGACTCCCTCGGCTGCACCGGCGGCACCATCGCGCGTACGCCATCCCTCGATCGTCTAGCCGAGGACGGGTTGGTGTACGAGCGGGCCCACGTGCACAGCGTGGTCTGCATGCCATCCCGATCGACGATGCTCACGGGACAGCACCCGCGGACCCACGGCGTCATCGCCAACGGGATTCCACTTCCCGACGACGCCCCGAGCGTCGCTCAATACCTGCGTCGCCGCGCCGGCTACCGAACAGCCCTGCTCGGCAAGGCCCACTTCGAACCCCACCTCGACCCGGGCCTGACGTACTTCGAAAACCGCTGCGCGTCGGAAGACTCGACGGGTCCTTGGCGCGGCTTCGAGCACATCGAACTCGCCACCCACGGGCCGGTCGGAGGGCACCACTACGCCGAGTGGCTCTGGCGCGAGCACCCGGACGAGGTCAACGGCTTCGCGGGGGTCCTCACCGGCGCCGGCGGCGGCGATACGGGAGCCCCCGAGACGGCAAAGAACCCCATCGCCCGCGAGAACTACCATACAGATTGGGTGGCGGATCGGACCGTCGACTGGCTCGCGAGCCTCGACGGCGAAGACCCGTTCTTCTGCTGGATGAGCTTCCCGGACCCCCATCATCCTTTCGACCCACCCTACGAAGAGGTCGAGAAGCGTATCGATTGGCGGGACCTGCCGCTGCCGGATCGCCACCCCGGTGACCGCGCAGCCGTCGAAAGGGTTCTCCGCGACAAACCCGCTCATTGGCTCGCCTGGTACGAGGGCCGCTTCCGCAACCCCGAAGGAGGGCCGACGCATTTCGTCCCGAGGCAAATGACCCACGACCAGGTCCGCGAGATGAACGCGATGATCCACGTCGAAAACGAACTCATCGACGAAGCCGTCGGGCGCGTGGTCGCGTGGCTCGACGAACGCGGGTTGCTCGATACGACGGATGTGATTTACACCTCCGACCACGGCGAGCTCCAAGGCGATTACGGCCTGATGTTCAAGGGCCCATACCATGTCGAGTCGCTGCTCCGGATCCCGCTCATCTGGCGCCCGGCGGCCGTCGCAGAAGTGGCCCCGCAGCGCATCACCGAGCCCGTTGGCCACGTCGACCTCGCCCCGACCTTCTGTGAAATCGCCGGAGTCCCCGTCCCCGGTGAGATGGAAGGGGCGGCCCTCCCCCTCAACCCCGGCTCGGCCCGCGAGCGCGTCATCACCACCTTCGACAGCCAGTTTCGCGCCGTCGGTATGCACCTGCGCACGATCTACCGAGACGGCTACCTCTGCACGGCATACGAACCTCGAAGCTACGACCGCGGCGGCGCTTTCCGCGTGATGTGGTCCGTCTGGGGAATGGGCACCAAGGTTCCTACCTACGACGGAACGGAGGGCGAACTCTACGACCTCCGGGAAGACCCTCAGCAAATGGTGAACCTCTGGAACGACCCCTCCCGGCGGCGACTCCGCGACGAGCTGGTGGCCGACCTCTACGACCACCTGCCCCCGGCCAGGCACCCTCCCCTCCGGGTCGAATCGCCCACCTGACCCTGGCGCGCTACGGAGCTGCGCCTTCTCGAGGACCGCAGGCCGACCCCGGTGCCGCCAGCCCGAGATGCGCCGCGGTCTCCCGCAGCTCACCGGGGTCGAAGACCGGGCTCGAGCAGGTGTTGTCGGTGCAAACGAAAACCGCCGCGCGCCCGAGGTCCGGGTACCGCCCCGGCGCTTCGTAGTGCAGGGCCTTGCGCGGCTCGTAGACGCCTACGCCGGCGGAGAAGAGCGCCCGGGCATCGTCGGCCGACGGGTCGGTCGTGACCACGGAAAACTCGACGGGGCCGAGGGAGAGGCCTTCGAGCGCCAGGGCCAGCTCGGCGAGGCGCGCCCCCCTGCGCGACCGCGCCCCCGCGACGGCAACGGCGGCGAGGGCACGCCGTGCCGCTTCACGATACCGCGGTTCGTGGGCGTCGACGGCGAGGGCGAGAAGAAAGCGCCCCGCTGCGACGTTGTCGTAGAAGGGCTTCTCCCGGGGAATGAGGCCATCGGTATCGGTGCCCGTAGTCGCGAAGAACCCGCCGGCGTCGTCACCGGCGCGGTCTTCGAGGACGGCGAGGAGGGCATCGCCGAGGCCCCGGCTGGCCTCGAGATACCGTGCCTCGCCGGTTGACCGGTAGAGAGCGGATAGGGCGAGGCCGAAGTAGGGCTGGGCCTTGAGGTATACGCGGCCCGAAGCGTTGATCTCGTAGGAGCGCATGCGCTCGCCGGCCGACCCCATGCGGTCTTCATCGCTCTGACGCATGGCTCCCGACGGAAGCTGGCGCGCCCCGAGGAGGGCATGCGCGGCCCGCGTCGCCTCGCGGAGGAATCGCTCGTCGCGAGTTGCCTCGTAGAGCCGCGCATAGGCGCGGATCATCAAACCGTTGAGGTCGGTGTAAACACCGTGGTCGATCGGCGGAATCCCGTATCGACGACGCTCTTCGTCCGGGAGCGCATAGTATCCGATGGCGTCCATGCCCTGCGGGAGACTCGGAGCTGCGTCTTCCTGAGTCGCATACCAGGTGCCGTCGGCGTGCTGCATGAAGCTGGATGCATAGCGGTGGATCGACTCCGCATGCCTCAGCCACGAGTCGTCGCCGGTCACCAAGTAGGCCTCGGCAAAACCATAGAGCGCCGCCGCTTGGTGCACAGTGCGTTTTTCGGGGATGATCCCCGTCCAGTCAGCCCGCCGCGACGCGACGAAGATGCCGCCCCAGACCGGGTCGATGAGACCGGTCCATCCCCGAAGCGTCCTGAGCGCCTGTTCGCGTTGGTCACCGTCGTCCCAGAGATGCGCTCGAAGAAACGCGTATTCGACCGGGGCGAGGGAGACGAGCTTGAAGCCCACGCTTCTGCCAGCGCGCCCTCTGCTACGGGCCCTGTGATGGGCACCCGGGCCTCGTCCTCGAGGGTGCCGCGGCGTTGCCGGTCGATGAGTTCGTCGAGGATGGGGATGAAGTTGCGAGGCCGCTTGTTGCCGCGGACGGCAAAGACCTGAGCGCCATCGGGCGAGAGCACGATGGTCGCTGGCCACCCCCACCGCGCGTAGCGGTCACCGAGGTCCGGCCGCACGTTGGCATCGACGGCGATGGGCACGAAGCGCTCGTTGACGCGGCGAACGACTTCGCTGTCTTGATACGTATCCTCGAACATCCAGCGGCACGCCGTGCATCCCTCGATCCCCACGTCGACGAGGACCATCTTGCCTTCTCGGCGCGCTCGCTCGAAGGCCGGCGCCCCCCAGGTCTGCCATTCGATCTGAGCCGAGTCACCGAGCGCGACCAAGCCCCCCTCCAGCTGGGGCGAGGGCCCACCGCAAGAGGCCAGGGGCGCGCACAGAAGCAAACCAAAGAGGGCCGGAAGGGCGGAGGAATGCGCAAAACGTGCAGAAAATGCCATGGAAAGACCAATACGCAGGGACCACCGGGAGGTTACCCCGAAGCACATGCACCGGGCCCTTCAGAGGTTCGCAAGGTTTGGCCTCGTCGTACCGAGCGTCACGCCTGAAAGCCAAAAAGGAGATGCCGATGCCTGCCAAGAACCCTTCGAGAGAGGAAATCGCCGACGAGATACTCGCCCTCGGCATGCCCTTCGCGCTCGCGCCCCCACCCCCGGCCTCCCCCCGCGTGGGCCCGGTCTACTCCCCGGCGGTAGCCTTCGCGCTGGTATTCGCCTGCGGTGCCCTCGTCGCGATGGCGGCGGACCGCGTTGCGAGCCCGGACCAGCTTTCGGTGGCTTCGCTCCCGACCGCGACGCCGGCGAGCCCCGCACCGGCGGTGAACGGAACCGCCGCCCCGTCGCTGAACGAAAGGGCACCCGCAAAGCCCGACGTCGCCCTCGGGGTGACGCCGGCGGATGCTTCTGACGAGCGTCCGGCGGTTGCCGAGGTCCCTGCCGTTTCGGAAGTCCAGCCCCCCTCTGCATCGCGCCATCGTCAGGCGCGACCGCGGACCGCGAGTCGAGCGGCCCCGCCTTCCGCAACCCCGACCACGGCCGCTCCCGACCGGGCCACCGGTTGGGACACGGGAAATCCGGAAACCCAGGCATTGCATGCTTCCCTCGATGCCCTCCTCGACGGAGCCCTCGGCGGCGCACCGGATGCAGTTGCCACCAGCGCCCCAGCCCGAGCGCTGCCCACGACCCCGACCCGCCGACAAGTGCTCACCACCTTGCGAGCGCTCGAGGGCGAAGTGCGCATGTGCGGCGACGGAGCAACCGGTGTCCTGAACACATCCCTAGTCGTCGCCGGCCAGTCCGGCGAGGTCGCGTCGGTCCGCATGGCCGGCGAACTCGCCGGGAGCCCCGCCAGCGTTTGTGCGGCGCGGGTCATCCGCAGCGCCCGATTTCCCCACTTCTCTCAGGAACGCTTCGAGATCTCGTTTCCCTACCGTTTGTGACCGGTGCGTGACGTATCATCGCGCCATGGCGACCCCGCTGACCCGTGACGATATCGACTCCGCCCTCGAAGCGCTCCCGGGCTGGACTTTCGAGGGCGACAAGTTGCACCGGGAGTATCGCTTTCAGTCGTTCAAAGAAGCGCTCAGCTTCATCGTGCGCATCGGCATGCACGCCGAAGAGGCGAACCACCACCCGGAGATTTTCAACGTCTATTCGACGGTGAAGATCGCGCTCAATACCCACGACACCGGAGGAAAGGTCACCGGTAAGGACGTGGACCTCGCCAAGGTCATCGAGGGCGTCAACTGGTCGTCCTGAGGCTCGCCCGATGAGCGAGCGCCCTCTCCTCGAACGTTTCGGCCTGGCCTACTTCGAGCGGCGGTCGCGGGCGATGCCGGCGGTCGTGGCGGATGACGAGGTCTACGTCCTCAATCCCCGCGAGCTCCGAGCGCTCTCGTGGATTCAACGGTGGACGGTCATCCGGGCAGCGCTCATTGGCGCCGCGTCCGGTTTCGTCGCGGCCCTCGCCGAGGTCCTCGCGTCGCCCATGCTCGGGCCCGACCCGGACGCCGCTTCGTTGACCTTGCGCATCGAGTACTACGTCATCGTCGTCGGCGTGGCCGGCGTTGCCACGGTGTTCGAAATCGGCTTTCTCTACTGGGACGCCCTGCGCTCGGTGCATAACCTCTCCCGAGCAGCCGGCTTGCCACTCTTCGACCCCCACGGCGACGACGAAAAGAACGAAGTCGCCGCGGCCCTCGCCCGGGCCGCCCTCGAACTGCCAAGCCCGATCACCTCAGTATTCGGCATCAACCCTCTGCGCGAGAGCAACAAGCTGGTCCTCGTCGGGGTCGCGGTCTTCTACAAGCTGAAAATTGGCGTCACGAACTTCCTGATGAAGGCGCTGATCCGCCGGGCCGCCGGGCGCGCGGCGGTGCGAACGATGCTCGTATGGGTCGCCGTGCCGGTCACCGCGGCCTGGAACGCCGTGGTCGCGTTTCTGGTCATGCGTGAGGCGCGCCTCCGGGCAATGGGCCCATCCGCAGCGCGGGCCTTCGCGGAGATCATCCTCGACCATCGGAAGCTGAGCCCGGCGGGACGTCTGGCAGCGATGCGCGCCGTGGGGGCAAACATCGTGCGCACGCAGCAGATGCACCCGAACCTCGTGTGTTTCCTGAACGAGGTCGATCGCCATATCGACGACGTACCCGAGGCCCCCCTCGACGATACGGAGCTATTCCTCAATTCGCTGGCCGGCCTCACCGGAGAAGAACAGGACGTCGCCCTGATGGTGCTCTGTGTCGGAGCTGTCCTGGACGGCCGGGTGAACCGTCGGGAGCGCCACCTGATCACCCGCGCCCTCGAGGCCGCAGGGCGGGATCCCGACCGGCAGCCGCTGGACGACCTGCGGTGGGCTTTTGCCCACGGCAAGCCGATCGAGCAGGCCGTCGTCGAGGCCTGCGCCCCATCGCCCATCGCATCTTCTGTCCAATATTGACGGCGGGCGAGACCGGGCGCCAAATCACACCGTGGAACAACCGCCGTTCACCGAGCCCAACGCCAACGCCAATGACTTCGACTGCATCAAGTGCGGCGCCCAGATGGCCTTCGACGCCGCCCACGGGTGCATGGCTTGCCAGTACTGCGGCAACAAGATGGAGGTCAACGGCGACGACTCCGCACCGACCGCCGCCATCGTCGAGTACGATCTCGAGCATGGCATCGCCGAGGCGAGCACGCGCGGCCTGGGCGTCGAGGTGCGCACCACCGAGTGCCGCGAATGCGGCGCCCGGGTGAGCTTCGACTCGTCGGTGACCGCGACGTTCTGCGAGTTCTGCGGCTCGACCCAGGTGATGCAGCAGGAGGCCAACCGCAACCTGATCCGCCCCGAGTCACTCTTGCCCTTCGGCGTCGAACAGACGGACGCCAAGGGACGCTTCAAGTCGTGGATCGGTGGTCTGTGGTTTCGCCCGTCGGACCTCAAGCAGCGCGCGAACCTCGGACAGATCTCTGGCGTCTACGTGCCCTACTGGACCTTCGACGCCTGGGCCGACTCGCGGTGGACCGCCCAGGCGGGTCACTACTACTACGTCGAGGAGCAGTACAAAGACGCGAACGGCAACGCCCAGACTCGCCGCCGCCGCGAGACGCGATGGGAGCCCGCCTGGGGCTCGCGCCGGGACCACTACGACGACGTGCTGGTCTGCGCCTCGAAGGGGCTCCCGGTGGAGCTCGCGGAGAAGCTGAAGACCTTCGACACCACGAA
>JAFDCW010000588.1 GCA_019312705.1 Deltaproteobacteria bacterium | reverse complement strand
CTCGTTCCGATTCACGAACATGCAGTTGGCGAAGCGCTTCAAGAGCCCCTTCTTGCGGGAGGTGGTCGAGAACCTCTTCGACCAGCGCGAGAAGGCCATGCTGCTCTTGGCGCTGCCGATGGCGTACTACGACTTGCGCTGCGCAGGGTACCCGGTGGGCGGCTCGCAGAAGTTCGTCCGGCGCATCGCCGAGCGCTACCGCGACCTGGGCGGGCAGCTCACCTATCAGGCGCGCGCCACCGAGATCCTCGTCGAGGCAGACACCGCCACCGGCGTTCGGCTCGAGGACGGGACGGTTCATGAAGCCGACCTGATCATCTCGGCGGCGGATGGGCGCTGGACGATCTTCGATGCCCTGGGCGGGCGTTATGTCGATGAGCCGACCCGCCGGCTTTATGACGGCGAGAGGCTGAAGAAGTTCTCCTCGTTCATCCTGACGAATATGGGCCTCGCGAGGACCTTCGAAGGCGCGCCTCCGGTTCAGCACATCGCGCTGCCGGAGCCCTGGGTCTTGCCGGATGGCACGGAAATCAGTCGCATCAGCGTACGCATCTACAACTACGACCCCACACTGGCCCCCGAAGGCAAGACAGTGGTCAGCGTGATGCTCAGCACTCACGAACACGCCTATTGGGACGACCTACGGCGCGACGATAGAGCGGCCTACACCGAGGCGAAGAAGGACGTCTCCGGCTATCTGGTGCGTTTGCTGGAGGAGCGCTACGGCGAAATCGAAGGCAAGGTCGAAGCGATCGATGTGACCACCCCCGCCAGCGTGTCGCGGTGGAGCAACAACTGGGATGGTGCCTACCAGGGCTGGATGCCGGGCGGTTTCTTCGATTCGGGGCCCCTGCCCAAGCAGCTCCCGGGGCTGCAAGACTTCTGGATGACCGGCCAGTGGGTCGAGCCCGGGGGCGGTTTGCCCGCCGTGCTTCTCTCGGGGCGCAACGTGGCTCAAGAGATCTGCGCCAAGGCGGGCCGACCTTTCACGGTGCTGAAGCGGCCACCGGCGGGTGTGCCGGAGGCGTAGAGAGCCCCTCCGGCGTCGAGGCTGGGCCCTCGCGGGGTTTCCGCGGCGGCTTTCGCGCCCCCGCGTTTGGCTCTAGGGTGTGCGCCATGTTCGGCCGATATCGCACGCTCTGCTTCCTCCTCGTCCTCCTTTCCCTTCCCCTCGTTGCGTGTGGCGACGACGGCGGCACCGCCGATGACGGCGGCGCCGATGCTGGCCTGATCGAGATTGTCGATATCGCGGGGTGCAACCCATTGGTTCCGGCGGCCTGTCCCTATCCATTTCCCAACATGATGTTGGTCGACGATGACGCCGCGTCGGCGACCGGATTTCGCGTAAACCTGCACGCGGGGAACATGGGCTTCGTCGAAGCCGCTCCGTTCAACGTCGGGGCCCTCGGCGCCTACATGAACCGGGCCGATGGGTTCTCGTTGGGTACTCCGATTCTCACCCACCTCGGGACCGGCGACGTCGACCGGGCGACGCTTCCCTCCTTCGAGGATCTCGGGGCGAGCCTCACGGCGTCGAGCACCGTGCAGCTGATTCATCGGATCTCGGGAGAACGGGTTCCCGTCTGGGCCGAGACCGACCTGCGGGCCCTCTCCGACGATGAACGAACGGTCATGATTCGTCCCCAGGGCGGTCTCGATCCCGCGGCGCGCTACGTCGTCGTGATCACGACCGGGGTCAAGACCACCGGTGGCGCCGAGATCGAGGCGAGCGACGCCTACCGTGCCCTGCGCGATGGCGTGCCCACCACCTCGGCCATCGTCGAGGGCATGCGAGCCGAATACGAAGAGCTCTTCTCATTCCTCGAGACCCAGGGCGTGGCTCGGGCCGATACGCTGCTCGCCTGGGAGTGGGTGACGCACTCCGACGGCTTCGCGACGGGACTCGTCCTGCCCCATGTCGAGCTCGCCCGGGAGGCTGCGGCCGACCCCACGATGATCCCCTGCGACGACTGCGCTGCCCCGCTTTCCTACGAGATCACCGAGTGTCTCTCGTCCACCATGGCGGACGCGACGGCGACGGGCTGCACCTACGACGATACGCTTCACGCGACCGAGCTCCGGCGTATCACCGGTACCTTCGTCGTGCCCTCGTTTCTCGACCCTGTCACCGGCGTCATCGAACTCGATGCCGCCGGCGCGCCGCTGCTCGCGCAGACCCTCGAAGCCGAGTTGATCGTGCACGTGCCCGCTTCCCTCGCGAGCGCCACTGCGGGCACGGCGCCGGTGCTCGTCTTTGGGCACGGGTTCCTCGCCGAGGCGACCGACTATCTGCACAACGACCTCGATGCTGGAGGTGTTCAGGCCCTCGCAAACAGCCTGAACGCCGTGGTCGTCGCGACGCGCTGGGTGGGCCTGTCCAAGGGCGACCAGCCGGCGATCGTCGACATGCTCGGCAACGGCGAGATGTTTCAGCCCCTCGTCGAAGGGCTCGTGCAGTCGATGGTCGCCACCACGCTCTTGCCTACCCTCGCCCAGAGCGAATTCAAGGACGATGCGGTGCTCGGGGCGGCGGGCGGTTCGGGAAGCCTGCTCGATACGAGTCGCTTCTACTATTACGGCATCAGCCTCGGCGGCATCTTCGGGACCGTCTTCACAGCGCTGTCCTCGGACGTGAAGACCGCCGTACTGCACGTGCCCACGGGCGCGTTTTCCAATGTCCTACAGCACTCTTACTTCTTCGGGGACTTCCAGAACATCCTGACGTTCCTGCACCAGAGTCGCATCGAGCAGCAACTCTACCTCGCCTATACCCAGCGCCTCTTCGACCCGGCCGACCCCATCAACTGGGTCCGACATTTGAGCAGTGAAGGGGCGGTCACGCCTCTTGGCGCCAAGAACTGCCTCTTCCAGGTCGCCTGGGGGGACGCCTGCGCGCCGGACTTCAACGCGTACACTTTTGCGCGCCAGGGAGGCATCCCGTTGGTCGATGCGAGTCCCCACCATCCCTACGGCCTCGAGACCCTCGCCACGCCGAGCGGACCCGCTACGACCGCGATCAGCATCTTCGATCCGGGCCTCGGGCGTCGGGCCCTGCGCAACGACGACGCCGAACCACCTCCCTATGCCCACGGTTCGATTCGCCGAAATCCGGAGGTCCAGGACCAGATCGTCGCCTACTTCGCCGAAGGCACCGAAGGCACGGTCACTGCAAATTGCGGTGGGCCGTGCACCGTGACGCCGGTCCCCGTCGAAGGTGAGGACACCTACCCCTGACTCGGCTTCGGATCGAGATGGCGATAGCCGTAGGAGTCGTACCAGAGCACACGGTCCATTACCTGGGCCGCGTCGAGGGGCGCCGCTTGGTGGACTTTGGCGATCGCGATCAGCGCCGCCTCGTATTCCCGGACGATCGCGTGGAAGGCGTCGAGGGCCGGTAAGAAGTGCTCCGGGCCGGCGGTCGGCGAGGCGTCGGTCTCTGGCTTGGCCACGCCGCCGGTCAGCAAGTGCACGGCTGCGTCATCCAGCAGAGGCACGGTCTCCGGCACGAGTAGCGCGAGGACCTTGCTGACGGCGGCGACGCCGTGGCCGTCGATTGCGAGCGCCGCAACGCTAGCCGCGAGGGCGTCCCGGACCTCGTCCCCGGCCTCGATGAATGCGTCGCTTCCCACCGGGAGTTGGTCCAGGAGGGTCTCGAAGTGGCCGAGCAGGGGATAGGTCAGCCATGCGCGAAAGACCCTCGAGGTCGTCTTGTTGTTGACCATCCAGCTCGCGGGCAGCGCAGCGGGCAGCAGGTCGATGGGGGCGACGCCTGCCGCCCGGGCCCGGCAAAAGGACGCGGCGGCGAGATCGTAGCCAAATGCACCAGGG
>JAFDCW010000056.1 GCA_019312705.1 Deltaproteobacteria bacterium | reverse complement strand
CTCGATGTCGAAGGCTCCGAGGGCGCCCCGGGCGTCGTCGCGGATGTGAAGATGGCCCTGGGCCGTGTCCAGGCGGAACGCGCCGTCGGTGTCGATGGCCGTGGTCTCACCGTCTTCAACGGAAGCCTGGAGGGGAGAGTCGGTGATGCCGCAAGGCACGAAGCCGTTGTTCTCTTGCCCTCCATAGACGACGACATCGGCGCACGTCGCGGTGACCTTGCACCAATAGCCATCGGGGTTTGCGGGTGCGGGGCGGACTTCGAGGGTGACACTGCAGGCGTCACCGAAGGAGACGCCCGGTGGCCCCGTCGTGATCAGGACCGTCGCGTTCACGGTATAGGAGGCCTTCTGGGGCCTGGGGTTCGCGGGACGGGCCTGGGGCGGCTGCAGCGGAACGGGCCCTCCACCGCCCATATCCGGGATGGGCCCGCCGCCGCCCACGTTGGGGATTGGCCCCCCGCTGCCGAAGGGCTCGGAGACGGGGACATTGGACGTGAAGTAGACCGCGGTACCGGCTCCGCAACAGGTCCCCAGGACCATGAGGAGCCCGCAGCCAGCGGCGATCCAGGCGACGGGAGAGAGCTTCTTTTCCATCATCGCCGTAGCGCATGCACGGCGCTTCGAATCATGAAAGGGCCTTCGGCCTTCGGGGCAGTTTACGCGCGCAGTGACAGTGTCGCTCGAGGGCGCCGCAGGCACTTCGCTGTCGCCTGGGTGATGCCCCCCCACGGGCTGCGGGAGCCCACATGTTGAAATCGAAGTCCATATCGCGAAGCAGATGGAGATCCTCGAGCGATGGGGTGGACGTTCATGGGGCGGTCTCGGAGTCATCGTGGTCGGGGAGCGCTCCCACGTCGCCGCGGCCGCACCTCGACTCAGGCGGGGACAGGGGCCTCGGTTTCGGTCCCGTCAGGTCCTCGGCGCCGAACCTTCCACTCTTCGACGGCGCAGTAGAGCACCGGCACGACGAAGAGGGTCATCAGTTCGACCAGCATCCCGCCAACTGACGGGAGGGCCATCGGAACCATGATGTCGGCGCCCCGCCCCTGGGAGGTGATCACTGGCAGCAGCGCCAAAATCGTCGTCGCCGTGGTCATGAGACACGGCCGTACCCGGCGGGTACCCGCCGTCAGCGTCAGGGCCCGGACGTCGTCCACGGACTTCGGAGGGTCGCGGTCGAAGGTCTGCTTCAAGTAGGTCGACACCACGACGCCGTCGTCGGTCGCGATTCCCACCAAGGCGATGAAACCAATCCACACCGCGACCGACATGTTGATCGTCCCGACCTGGAAGAGATCGCGCATCGGTGTGCCGAGAACATCGAAGTTCAAGAACCAGGGCTGGCCATAGAGCCACAACAACGTGAAGCCCCCGGAGACGGCGACCGCGACGCCCGTGTAAATGACCGCGGTGACCGCGACTCGATGAAACTGGAGGTAGAGGAGGATGAATACGAAGGCTAGGGCGATCGGAACCAGCATCATCAGGCTCTTTTCACTCCGAACCTGGTTCTCGTACGAACCGGCGAACTCGAAGCTCACCCCGGCAGGGACGACCAGCTCGCCGCTGGCGATTTTTGCCTCCAGGATCGCCTGGGCCTGCTCCACGGTCTGAACCTCGGCGACGTCCGGTTGGCGGTCGAAGAGGACGTAGCTCGTGAGGAAGGTGTCTTCTGCCTTGATGACCTGGGGACCGCGGACGTAGGTGATGTTTGCGAGCTGGGTCAGCGGGATGGGGTCGCCGGTCGATGTGTTGACGAAGACCCGCTCCAGGGCTTCGATGCTGTCGCGTTCCTCGCGCATATAGCGGACCCGGACGGGATACCTCTCGCGCCCCTCGACGGTCCGGGTGAGGGTCATACCCCCGAGGGCGACCTGCAGGACGCGCTGCACCTCGACGATCGACAAGCCGTAGCGACCGATGGCCTCGCGGTCGATCTCGATCTCCAGGTAGGGTTTGCCCACCACGCGGTCCGCGAACACGGTCCCCTCCTTGATCGCCGGCACCGTCTTGAGGATGTCCTCGAGGGCGAGCCCGAATGCCTCGATTACCTCGAGGCTGGGGCCGCGAACCTTGATGCCCATGGGCGCGCGCATCCCGCTCTGCAACATGACGATCCGCGCGGCGATGGGCATGAGGACAGGGGCCCCGGTCATTCCCGGGACCTCCGCTGCGCGCACGATTTCGTCCCAGATGTCCGACGGCGAGCGAATGTGGTCCCGCCACTGGCGAACGCGTTCGCCGTTTTCGCTCACGCGGTATTCGGGGAGGTAGGTGATGACCGTCTCGACCATCGCGATCGGGGCGGGGTCGAGGGAGCTTTCGACGCGCCCGAGTTTGCCAACCACTCGATCGACCTCGGGGATCTCCGCGATCGCCGCGTCCATGTTCGAGAGCATGCCCATCGCCTCGCCAATGGAGGCGTGAGGCATCGTCGTGGGCATATAGAGGAATGAGCCTTCGTCGAAGGGCGGCATGTACTCCCGCCCGAAGCCGGGCAACGCGTGGGCCACGGCGCTGACGGGCGCGCTGGTGCGCACCGCTTGGGGCAAGAAGAAGAAGAGCCGGTCGAAGCCGGCCAGGGCCGTGACCCCGAAGACGAAGAGCAAGAGGGGTATGGAGAGGAAGGCGAGCTTGTGGCGCAAGATTGCCCGGAGGAGGGTGGGGTATGCCGCTTCGAAGGCGCGAAACGTACCCATCAGCAGGACGAGCAGACCGCCGACGAAGAGGACGTTGACCACTAGGCCCGCGCCGTGGCCGAGGGGGAGCCAGTCCTTCGCGAGGAGGAGCGACACCGCGACGATCGCCACGACATTCTCGGCGAGGGTCAGCCGCTCGTTTGTCTTGCCTGGGAGCAGCGGCCGAGCGAGGCGGTAGGCGCCCAGCGCCGCGACGAGGAGACCGCCGACCGGGCTCCAATACATGAGCCCGAAACCGAGTGCGGTGAAGATCCAATCGCGGGCGTGCTCGACCCGAAAGATCGAGCGCGTCCATCGCTTGAAGCCGGTGACCGCCGCGTCGAGGGGAGCGGGGCGACGCCGAAGGACGATGAGGGCCGCGCCGGGGAGGATCAGGATGGCCAAGACCAGCGTGCCCGTCATCGCGAAGGTCTTGGTGAACGCGAGGGGCGCGAAGAGCCGCAGCTCCGAAGAGGAGAGCCCGAAGACTGGCAAAAAACTGACCACGGTCGTGAGCACCGAGGTCAGGACCGCCGGCGCGACCTCCGCCGCCGAGCGCCGAACGACCACCGCTCGATCCTCCCCAGGTTTGGCTTCGTCGAGGTGCTGATTGATGTTCTCGACGAAGACGATGCTGATATCCACCATCGTGCCTATTGCGATGGCTATCCCGCCCAACGCCATGATGTTCGCGTCGACGCCGGTGAGCTTCATCACCACGAAGGTCCCGAGCACCCCGAGGGGCAGCATCGCGGAGATCAAGAGCGAGCTGCGCAAGTTGCGCAGCATGATGAGCACCACGATGATGGTGATCAGGATCTCCTGAAAGAGCGAGGTCGAGAGCGTGTCGAGGGTCTCGTGGATCAAGGTCGTGCGGTCGTAGAAGGGCACGACCGTGACTTGGCTGACGGTGCCGTCTTCGAGGGTCCGCCTCGGCAGACCCGCCTGGATTTGTGCGAGTTTCTCTTTGACCCCGGAGATCACCAAGAGAGGGTTTTCCAGGTAGCGAGCAACCACTACGCCGCCGACGGCGGAGGCCCCTTCATCGTCGAGGACGCCGCGGCGTAGAGCCGGTCCGAGGGCCACGCGAGCGACGTCTCGGATGCGGATGGGTGTGTTCTCTCGGGCGACGACGACAGTGGCCTCGAGGTCGTCGATCCCTTCGATGAAGCCGAGGCCGCGGACCATATACTCGACGCTGTTGATCTCGAGGGTGCGGGCACCGACGTCGAGGTTGGAGTCGCGGACGGCGCCCGCAACCTGGGCGAGGGTGACGCCGTGGGCTCGGAGCGCCTCGGGGTCGACGTCGACCTGATACTCCCGGACGAAGCCGCCGATGGAGGCCACTTCGCTGACGCCTTCGACAGATTGGAGCGCGTAGCGCACCGTCCAGTCTTGGATGCTCCGGAGCTCATCCGGGTCCCAGCCGCCGACGACGTTTCCGTCGGCGTCCTGGCCTTCGAGGGTGTACCAAAAGACCTGCCCGAGGGCCGTTGCGTCGGGGCCGAGGGTGGGCGTCACCCCGTCTGGGACCGTCCCTGGAGCGAGGGATGCGAGCTTTTCGAGGACGCGTGAGCGCGACCAATAGAACTCTACGTCGTCACCGAAGATGACGTAGATGGAGGAGAAGCCGAACGCTGACGAGCTGCGAACGGTGCGCACTCCCGGGATCCCGAGCAGCGCGGTCGTCAGCGGATAGGTGATCTGGTCTTCGATGTCCCGGGGGGACCGTCCCGCCCATTCGGTAAAGACGATTTGCTGATTCTCGCCGATGTCCGGAATGGCATCGACGGGGACCGGGTCGCGAGGCACTCCCCCCATGTCCCACGCGAAGGGCGAGACGTAGAAGCCCCCCGCGATGAGCATGGCGCAAAGGACGAAGACGACGAGTTTGTTCTCGATGAACCAGCCGATCAGCGCTTCCCAGCCCATCGCCGGCGGCGTGGGTGGTGTCTCGGGCGAATCGGTCAATGCTGATGCCCCGCGGCCGGTGCGGTCGAGCGCGGCGCCTGGCTCTCACCCTCCGGCGCCGGCATGTGCGCGCCCGGTTCGATGCGGTGCTCAACCTCCCCGCAGCTCAACATCGACTCACCGAAATAGGCGTTGTTGACATCGTCGCCTTGTTGAATCCAGGAGGCGCCTTGGCTCCCGAAGGCCATCGGGCAGTGCGCCTGGGTGACGGGCTGGTCGAGGGGATTGCCGAGTCTGCGCAAGAGCATGGCGATGCCGTTGCTCAGCTCCTCGAAGCCGGTTCGCGCCCGTTCGATGGAGTTGGCCATCGCGATGTGGCGCGCGTGGCCGGCGAGTGAAGCGGAGATGTCGGCCCAGGCCAATTTTGCTTCCTGGGGGCTGTCGAGCTCGGCCATGGGGAGCGCGTCGACCATCTCGGTGGCCGCGGCCTGGGCCCGGGCGAGGTCGTCCGCGGCCAGGGCGCGCTGGACCGATAGGTAGGCGGCGACGACCGGCGCGAGGCGCCGCAGCTCGGTCCGGGGGACGTCGATGGCGGTGTCCCACGGTCCGGGCTCGCGATCGTCAGGGGAGGTCATCATGCTGGCGCCGCCGCGGATCTGGAGGTCCGCGTCGATGGCGAAGGCCCCCCGCGTAACGACGCGATCTCCCTCGGAGAGGCCAGCGACGACCGGGTAAAAGCTGCCGAGGCGGGGGCCGAGTCGCACGGTCCGGGGCTCATAGCCCGTGCGGTCCCCGCTCGTCACTTCGAGGTAAACGATGGCACGACGGCCCGTGAAGAGCGGTGCCGAGGCGGGGACGAGGAGGGGCGCATCTGCGCCGGACGCCGCCTCCGCCGCGACCACCGCCTGGGCGAACATCCCAGGCCGAAGGCGACCGTCCTGGTTGTCCACCTCGACTCGGACCCGCGCCGTTCGCCGTCGCGGGTCGAGGGTCGGGTCGATGAAGGTGATCGTGCCTTCGAAATCCTCGCCGGGAAATGCCTCGACGGTGACCCGGACAGATTGGTTCAGCGAGAGCCGGGAAATGTCCGACTCGTAGGCATCGAGTTGGATCCAGAGCCGCCCGAGGTTCGCGATTCGGTACAGAGGGGCGCCCGTCGTCACGTAGGCACCCTGCGAGGCGATGCGCTCGATCACGGTCCCGCGGAAGGGCGAACGGATGGGAACGGCCCGGATGGGCCGGTCCTGGTTCTCCATGCGCACCAACTCTCCGTCCGGCACGCCGAGGAGCCGAAGGCGCTCCCGGGTGGCCTCGAGGCCGGCTTCCGAAGCGCGCCGGGCCGAGTCCGCCGCCCCCGCCATCCGCTGGACTTGGCGTCGGGCGACGATGAGGTCTTGGTGGGCGGCGAAGATTTCCGGGCTGTAAAGCGTCGCGATGACCTGTCCCGCGCGAACCCGCTCTCCGGTGACGTTGACGTGCAGACGGTCGATGCGCCCGCCAGTCCACGCGGTCACGGTCCTGAGCGTCGATTCGTTGGGTTCGATGCGCCCAAGGAGCCGGACGGCCCCAGCCGCGTCGGTGCGACGCCGTACCACCTGGGTTCGCAGCCTCGCCAAGGCTTGGGCTCGCGCTGACAGGACGACGCCGGTAAACGACTCGTCGTCGCTGCCGCCGGTCACGACGGGGATGAGGTCCATGCCGCAGAGCGGGCACGGCCCGGGTTCGGACTGCTGAATCTGGGGGTGCATCGAGCAAGTCCAGATCGTGTTTTCGGCGTCCCCGTCCCCGGGGGCCCCGGCCTCGGCGCCCTCGTGGGAGTGTTCGGGCTGTCCGCAGGAACGAAACCCGAAGGCCGCGGCGCCGAGGGCGAACCCCAGCACGACCAGGCCTACTCGCGGCGCCAGGGCTCGGAGCTTCGTAGCCGGCCCCGTGGGCTCGTCACTCACCGTCATCGACTTGCTCCGTTCTTTCGTTCTCGGGTGCGCCGGGAGCCTGGTCCGGGTCGACGCCCGGCCCTCGGTCGAGGTTATGGCCGGTGACCAACTCCAGCCGGGCCCAGCTCTGGGCATACATCGCGCGCGCCAGGTCCTGCTCCACTCGGAGCTCGAGGAGCGTCCCTTGGGCGAGCAGAGTCTGGGCGACGGTCCCGCGCCCCGTCGCGTAGGCGCCGAGGACCGACGCATAGGCTGTCTCGGCCTGGGGGACGAGGGTCGTGTGGTAGAGCCGCACTCGACGGACCGAGTTCCGAACCGCCGAGAGCGCAGCTTCGAGCTCTCCGACGGCCAGCTCGGTCGCGGCCTCCTGCTCCGCGCGCTCGGCGTTCGCGTCGGCTCGGGCCGCGTCGATCCCGTCCGAGTAGCTTCCCTGGAAGAGTGGGAGGCGAATGCCCGCGCCGACGATGACGGCGTCTCGGCCGCTCCCCTGCACCCCGGGAGTCGTGGCGTCGCCGGTGATGATCCAGTCGACCCCTACCGTGAAGCTCGGATACCGATCAGCCTCCTGGGCCCGGGCCGCTTCGTCCTGGGCCTGGGCCATCCAACTGAACGAAGCGATGAGTGGGTGGTTGGCCACCGCGCTCATCATGTCTTCATGGGACTCGGTGGGGAGCCGTGCCTCCGCGGGCGCGTGGGGGGTCGGCATGTCGGCGCCCCGGGGGGCACTGAGTAAGGCCCGGAGCTGAGCCACCGAGGCCCGCTCCGCTTCGTGGAGGCCCAGGATGGTGTCTTCGATGCGTGCCGCGGTCAGGTCGACCTGCTGCTGGTCCGCGAGGGTCGTTGCGCCGGTCGCCACCCTCGCCCCGACCGATTCCGATAGAGCGCGAACTACCTCGATGTGTTCGCCGTGCACCCGACCGTTCTCGCGAATTTGCCAGAGGCGCCAGTAGAGGTTGGAGACGCGCTCCGTTACCACGAGGGCCTCCGCCTCGAACCTGCGTTGTTGCGCCCGCGCTCGAGCCGATGCCGAGTCCGCGCCGGCGGTCAGCTTCGTCGGCCAGGGGAAAGATTGCTGCAGACCAAGCCGTGCCTGCTGGGGACCAACTCGTGTCTCCACCGATTGCACGAAGATCCCGAAAGAAAGCGTTGTCTCGGGGAGACGCCGGGAGCGCGAGATCCGGTGCACACTCGCCTGCCACCGCTCGAACGAGGCGCGGAGCTCCGGACTGTGGGCCATCGCGTAGGCGAGGTAGGCCGGGAGGCCCTCGGAGAAGTCAGTGTCGCCGGCCTCGGCTTCATCGCCGGATGTCGCCGCGAACCGGTCGGCCTGCTGAGACAGGTCGTGGCGGACGCCGTCCTCTTCGGCACCTCCGCACCCGACCGCGACGGCTAGGGCGGCGACCGTAGCCATCCATAGAGAGTTCTGCTTCATCTTGGGAAACTCCCGGGGCATGGCTCGCATGATCCGCGCCAGCGGGATTGCGGGCCAAAAACCCGCACCGCGTGGGCCTTTCGGCGGAAAACCCTGGCGGGAAGAGCCGCCCGAGTGGCCCAGCCGGTTTCCGAGTGACCCTCTCGGTTACTTCCCCGAGCCTGGGTCGTCGCCGCCGGCGCCTCGCCGAAAGGCGACGGGGTCGACTCCGTGCTTGCGGAGGAGGCGGTAGAAGCTCTCGCGCTCGACGCCTGCATGAGAGGCCGCGTCGGCGACGCGCCCGCCGTGCCGGCGCAGGACGGCCTCGAGGTAGCGTCGCCCCGTCTCGATTCGGCCGCGCTCGATCGCCTGAGACCAAGACCCGATCGTCAAAGTCGGGTCTTCCTCGGGCCCGGCCGCGGCCCGGATGAGCTCCCTGGGCAGGTCCCCGAGCCCGATCTCGCCCGTAGAGGTAATCACGCTGGCGCGCTCGATGGCCGATCGCAGCTGCCGGACGTTCCCCGGCCAGTCGTAGGCGAGGATCGCGTCGAGGGCCAAGTGGGAGAAGCCCACGAGGCGTCGCCCTGGAGCGCGTTCGGCCTGTTCGCGTAGGAAGTGGTGGGCGAGGAGTTCGATGTCCTCGGACCTGTCCCGCAGGGGCGGTAGCTCGACGAGAGCGACATTGAGACGATACCAGAGGTCCTGGCGAAAGGTCTCCGCCCGAACCATCGCCTCCAAATCACGATGAGTCGCCGCGATCAGCCGCACGTCGATGGCTCGCTCTTTGGCTTCGCCCACGCGTCGAATCGTCCGCTCTTCGAGGACTCGGGTGAGCTTGGCCTGGAGAGACGGCCGCATGTCGCCTATCTCGTCGAGGAAGAGGCTCCCGCCGTCGGCCTCCTCGAAGAGCCCGCGGCGCTCGGAGGAGGCGCCGGTGAACGCTCCCTTGGCGTGGCCGAAGAGCTCGCTCTCGAGCAATTCGGTGGGGATCGCCGCGCAGTTCAGGGCAACGAATCTCCCGTTCACCCGGGGGCTCAGCTCGTGGACGGCCCGGGCGACGCGCTCCTTGCCGGTCCCTGTTTCCCCGAGGACGAGGGTCGTCATGTCACTGTCCGCGATGCGGCGGACGAGGGTTGCGAGCTCTCGCATCACCTGAGACCGCGCGAGGACTCCCGGCAGGACGAACGAATCCATGGCGCCGACGGCGTCGGTCTTTGCCAGCCCGGCTCGCGACAGGGCGCGCAAGATAATGGCCCTCGCCGCCTCGGGCTCGAAGGGTTTGGTCAGGTAGTCGTAGGCGCCCAGCTTCAGCGCGTCGACCGCGGTGCCCACGGTCGCGTAGGCGGTCATCAGGATGAACTCAGCGTCGGGGCGCAAGCGCTGTTGGGCTTGGAGAACCTCGAGTCCGCTCATATCGGGCATCTTCAGGTCGCAGAGCACCGCGTCGACGGGCTCGTTGGCTAGGATGCGAAGCGCCTCGGTGCCGCCGCCGGCCGTGAGAACCGTCGCGTCGTTCTTCAACACCTTCGACATCAAGCGCAGCATGTTGTGCTTGTCGTCGACGATGAGGACCACTTGGCTCCTGCCGGTCACGCAGCCTCACCGACGGGAATGGAGCTGCGTCCGCGCTGCTCGACGGGAAGGCGTACCCGAAACGTGGCCCCCCCAGCCGGGGTGTCGAGGACCTCGATCGTCCCCCGATGAGCTTCGACGATTCCAAGAACCACCGAGAGCCCGAGGCCCGTCCCCGAGGGGCGCCGGGTAAAGAAGGGTTCGAAGACCCGGGAGCGGTCGGCCGGGGCGACCCCCGGCCCGCGGTCCTCGATATCAATTTGGTAGTAGTCACCGTCTCGGCGCGCCCTGAGGGTCACCGGGCTGTCCGGAGATGAAGCCTGCCGTGCGTTGATGAGGAGGTTGAGCACCACCTGTCGAATGCGCACCCGGTCCACTTCGATGTCGATGTCTTCGGCATCCACGGCGACCTCCCCGTCGTCGGCCCGGGAGCTCTCAGTATACCGACGGGCCGTTTCTTCGAGGAACGCCGCGGTCGTCACGGTGGTCATGTCCAGCTCACCGGCTCGCGCGTAGGCGAGCAGGTCCTCGGCGATGCGTTGGCACTGGGCGGCTTCTTCATCGAGGATGGCCAGCTCTTCACGTAGAACCGCCGGATCTCCGTCCGGAGTCATCGTCTTGAGGTAGCCCCGGATGATGCCGATGGGGTTGTTGAGCTCGTGAGCGACGCCGGCGGCGAGCTGCCCGATCGCCGCCATGCGTTCGTTTTGCACGAGGCGCGCCTGACGTAGAGCGAGCTCCTCGGTCATGTGATCGAAGGCCCTTCCGAGGGCCCCGAATTCACCTTCTCCGACGTCACCGACGCGAGACTCGAAGTCACCGCGGCCGAAACCGTGGGCGGCGTCGGTCAAGACCTTGAGGGGCCTCAGGACCGAGGCCCGGAGCCTAAAGGTGAAGGCTATGGAGAGGGCTATGATGAGCAGAGCCCCGGCGCCCCCGGCGAGCAAGCCACGTCGCGTCGAGTCCGTTGCGAGGATGTGGGCGTGGGACATCTCGGATTCTGCTGAGCGCGCGATGGCGTCCGCATAGCCCGCGGCCTCGAGGCCGAGAGCGTCTATTTCGCGGTGGACACGCCGCGCTTCGGTGCGGTCTCCTCGGCGTGCCGCCTCCAGGGCCGAGGACATGAAGAGGTCGTGCATCCGCTGCGTGTTTTCGCCCAGGCGTTCGAGACGCCTTCGTTCCGCGGTGGAGGCGCCGGAGGCGAGCTCTTGGATGCCGCTGCGGACTCGCCGCCGGGAATCCTCGTAGTGGTCGAGGTGGGAGTCGTCCGCTTCGATGAGGGAGTGAGCGATGTGCGCGGACTGGTCCCGGACGGCGGTCGCGAGCTCGAAGCCCTGACGGATCGGACTCTCGTCGTGCTGCATCCCCGAGACCAGGCCGGCGACGTCGTCGATGATTCCCAGCAGGACCGCCGACATGACGACGGCGACGAAGGTGACCGTGCCGAAGCCCTGGGCCAGTTGCCAGGCAATGATTCGGGGTTGAGGTTTCGCCGGCTTCGGCATGGGTTCGTCTCCAAGACGGGGTGCACGGGGAGCACAGCAGTTTGGGTGCCAAGTCACGGAAGCCAGAGCTAGGCCCCTCATTCCCCGACTATAGTGACCACGCCGGTCACTATGTAACCATAGCAGTCACAAACGACGAGGAATCAAGGGCAAGGCGATGACACCTGGAGGGCTTTCTCCCGGGCACGGTTCGTGCGATGCCTCCCCCCATGAGCAGTGGAAACGCCCCCTTCGTCGTCCTTTCCCTCGTCCTCTCGCTCCTCGCGGTGACCGCTTGTGAAGACGCCGAGCCCAGCGCCGATTCGGTCGAAGCGCCCGCCAGCGACGAGGCACCGTCAACAGACAGCCCAGAGCCC
>JAFDCW010000055.1 GCA_019312705.1 Deltaproteobacteria bacterium | reverse complement strand
GGCTTGACCATCTAGAATCACCTGCCCCGCGAAGCGAAGATGTAATCCTTGACGCCGAATGATGATTCGGTCAAGCGTAACGCTCATGCGCAGCAGAGGAGAGGTCGTTGTGGCAACACCACGCAAAGAACGAGAAAAAGCCCACGCGAGATGGGACATCCTGAGGGCTGCAGCCACTGCCTTCGCGAGCCGGGGCTACCACGGCACGACGATCGAAGACGTCGCCCGGGAGGCGGGCTACTCGCCGAGCTCCCTCTACACCCATTTCAAGGGCAAGAGCGACATCTACGAGTCGCTACTGCGCGCAGTAGCCGCTGAGTTCAGGGCCCTGCAAGCTGAGCCTCCCATCGCGTCCCTCGCATTTCCGGAGCGCCTGGAATGGTTGATTCGAGGCCAGCTGGATCTCGTGGAAAAGAACCGCGAGTTCTTCATCGTTTTTGCCGCCCAACGCGGTGGCATCGAGTGGGTCGCCGGGAACGATATCAACGACCTCGCTCGCACCAACTACCTCCGCTGGGTCGAGTTCATGGCGGGCCTCCTCGCCAAGGGCATGGAAGAGGGTGCTGTGCGCCAGACCGATGCTCGGGACCTCGCGTACTTTGTCGTTGGAAGCATCAACGCCGCAGTGTTTCGTTGGGTCGCGGGTGACGTGCGTGGTCCCCTGAAGGATCAGGCTACGCCACTCCTCTCGTTCATCCGGGCGGGCATCGGCATGCCGTCTACGGAGGGGGGAGCATGAGCGTCACTCGAGCCCATCGGTCCAGACGGTGCATGTCTCTCCTTACCTCGTTGACGGTCGCCGTCACAGCGCTGGCCTGCGGGAACCGGGACGACCTGGTCCATTTGCCAGAGGTGCAAACGGGGCAGTCCGTGGATGTCTCCGTCGTGATGGTGTCACGCGAGTCGGTTCGTTTGCCCGTCGTCGCGACGGGTACGACTCAACCGAACCGAGTGGCCAACCTCGGCCCTCAAATGACCGCGCGCATCGACTCCGTCATGGTCGATGAAGGGGATACGGTCACGGAGGGGCAGACCCTCGTCCGCCTCGACGTCCAGAACGCTCGTCTTCGTGCGGCACAAGCGCAAGCCGCTGCCGTCGCCGCGCAAGTTCAGGCCCAACTGGCTGACTCTGAGTTCGAGAGGCTCGCTCCCCTCGCGGAGCGCGGTACGATTTCGGCCGAGCGGGGGCCGCAGCTGCGTGCCCGACGCGATGCGACGGCAAGCTCCGCCGAAGCCGCCTCCGCCGCCGCCGCCCAGGCGCGGAGAGGTGTCACCGACACCCGAGTCCGCGCACCCTTCGGTGGAATCATATCCGGCGTATTCGTCGAGGCTGGGGAAATCGCGACGATGATGCCGCCCAAGATCTTGGTCCGGCTCGTGGATATCTCGGAGCTCGAGGTTCGAATCCATGTGCACGAGCGTGATCTCGCTCGCATCGCGCTCGGAGACGAGGTGCGCGTTCATCTCCCCAGTGCGGACGTCTCGGTCAGCGGAACCGTGACCCACATCGCCCCCGAGATCCAAGCTCACACCCGAAGCGCCGAAGTGGTCACACGAATTCCAAATGCAGATCTGCGTCTCCGCGCTGGCCTCTTCGCCGAAGTCGAGATTCAACCGACCACCGCCCGGGAGGGCATCGTCGTTTCCACTGACGTGATCGGCGGTACGGGAGAGTCTCGATTCGTGTACGTCATCGAAGACGGTGTCGCGCACCGTCGCGAGGTAGAAGTTCGCCCACTGGGAAGTGGTCGGGCCGAAGTGATCGAGGGCCTCACCGGAGGGGAGACGATTGTCAGTGGTGGCCTGAGTTCCCTCGCCGATGGCGCTTCCGTGAACGTAGGCGAGCGGCCGGAAGAGCAAGAAGAACCGGAAGAGCAAGAAGAGCAAGAAGAGCAAACGCCCCACGCCGCGGCAGGGCCGCTGCCCGCCGCCGGCCAGGAAGAGGCCGTGCAGTGAAACTCGCTGACGTCTCGATCCGCCGGCCTGTGTTCGCCAGCATGATGATGCTGGCCATTTTAACTTTCGGCGTCGTTCTGTTCTTGCGCCTCTCCGTCGACCTCTTTCCCGACGTCGATTTTCCGATCGTCACGGTGACGACGATCTATCCCGGCGCCGACCCGGCGACCATGGAGAGCAAGGTCGCCGACCCTATCGAGGAGGCCGTCAATAGCCTCAGCGGCATCAAGATGTTGCGCTCGGTCAGTCTCGAGAGCGTGACGCAGGTCTTCGTCCAATTTGATCTCGACGTGGATCTCGATACGGCCGCCCAGGACGTGAGAGATCGCGTCGCGGGTATCCAACAGGACCTCCCCGACGGCGCTGAGGCTCCGACGGTCGAGAAGCTGGATCTGGGTGCCGCGCCCATCATGCAGCTCGCCATCCACGGCCCTTCGAGCCCCGCGGAGCTCTCCCGCTACGCCGAAGATGTGCTGAAGCCCGGGCTCGAACGCATCTCCGGCGTCGGCCAATTGGAGCTCATCGGGAGCCGGGAGCGAGAGTTGCACGTTTATCTCGACCCCGAGAGGCTGCGAGCCCAAGGCATCACGGCCCTGGAGGTCGTCCAGGCGCTGGGCGCGCAAAACTCGGACCTTCCGGGTGGACGGATTACCCGAGGAGGCGAAGATCTCGTCGTCCGGACAAACTCCCAGGCACATTCGACCGAAGACCTGGAGCGCCTCGTCATCGCGAGCGCAGGCGGAGCGATCATCCGCCTACGCGACGTGGCTCATGTCGTCGACGGGCTGGAGGAGCAACGCTCGCTCGCCGAAGTGGACGGCGTGTCGGCGATCGCCATCGTCGTGCGAAAGCAATCCGGTGCGAACACCGTCGACGTCGCCGAGCGGGTCCAGGCCGAGCTTGCCGCCCTCGAAGCCCTCGGGCCTCCGGGGACGCGGGTAGACGTGCTGCTGGACAACTCGAAGAGCATCAAAGCATCGATCGAGGCTGTTCAGCTCGACTTGCTCATCGGCGCGATGCTCGCCGTGGTGATCATCTTCGTCTTCCTACGCGATCCTCGGGCGACCTTCATCAGCGCTCTCGCTCTGCCGGTCTCGGTGATCGGAACCTTCGCCTTCATCCAGGTGATGGGATTCACGTTGAACATGATGACGACGCTCGCGTTGTCCTTGTCCATCGGGATTCTGATCGACGACGCCATCGTCGTCATCGAAAACATCGTGCGACACCGCACCGACTTGGCCGAGGAGCCTTTCGAGGCCGCTCACCGCGGGACCGCTGAAATCGGCCTGGCGGTCCTGGCGACCACCTTCAGCATCGTCGCTGTCTTCGTCCCCGTTGCGTTCATGGACGGCATGATCGGGCAGTTCTTCTACGAGTTTGGCCTGACCGTCGCCTTCGCCGTGATGCTGTCGCTCTTCGTCTCGTTCACGCTCACCCCGATGCTCTCCGCTCGGATCTTGAAGGCGGGCCATGGCTCTGACATCTGGGTCAGTCGTCAGATCGAGAAACTGCTCCAGTGGGTCGAGGGCCGCTACCGCAAGCTGGTCGCGTGGGCGCTGCGCCACCGCTTCGTGACCATGGCGGTGGCCACCGCCGCCCTCGCGGGAGCATTCGCGCTCGTTCCGATGCTCGGCTTCGAGATGATTCCGGCAGAAGATTCGGGGCAGTTCAACGTGGCTCTAGAGCTGCCAACCGGCACCTCCCTCGACCGCACGCAAGCCGCGAGCTCAGAGATCGCGGCGTTGATCCACGACCTTCCGGGGGTCGTTTCCACCTTTACGACCGTCGGCGGAGGCGTACAGGAGAAGGTGAACACAGCCACCATTTTGGTGACCATCGTTCCCAAGGATGAGCGCGCCTTCAGCCAAGAAGACGCGCAGGCCCACGTGCGCCGCCTCCTCGCCAGCAGACCCGACGTGAACTCCGCCGTCGAACAGCTTCAGAAAGTCAGCGGTGGCGGCAACCGTGCCGCTCGCTCCCATTCAGTTCAACATCCGCGGGCAGGATCTGGACGAACTCGGGCGTGTATCTTCCGAGATGGCCGACCGTCTTCGGGCCATGCCGGGGTTCGTCGACGTCGACGTCACCTATCGGGGAGGAAAACCAGAGTTCAACATCGACATCGACCGAACCCTAGCCGGCGACCTCGGCGTGCTCGGTACGATGGTCGGCGCCACCGTGCGTACGTTGATCGCCGGCCAGGTGGCGAGTCAGTTCGAGAAGGACGGAGACCGCTACGACATCCGCGTGCAGCTCCCGGAAGAGCTGCGTCGCTCGCGGGCCGTCTTGGATCACGCGCAGGTGCGCTCGACGAATGGCACCCTCGTCGACATCGGCGCCGTCGCGGGCGTTTCTGAAAGCACCGGGGCGAGCCAGATCGACCGGCAAGCTCGGCAGCGCCAAGTGACCATCATCGCGAACCTCGAAGACCTCGCCCTGGGGGACGCGATGGTCGACGTGGAAGAGTTGGCCGCGGAGCTCGTTCCACCGCAGTTCACCACGGGCTTCAGCGGTATGGGAGAGATGCTCGAGGAGTCGGTTGCGAGCATGGGCCTCGCCCTCTTCCTCGCGATCATCATGATCTACATGATCCTCGCGTCTCAGTTCGAGAGCCTGGTTCATCCGATCACGATCATGACGTCCTTGCCCTTTGCGCTCATCGGGGCCTTCGGAGGGCTGCTCCTCGCGGACATGCGCATGAGCATCTTCTCGATGATTGGCGTCATCATGCTGATGGGGTTGGTCGTCAAGAACGCCATTCTGGTGGTGGACTTCACTCAGCAACTTCGTCAGCGAGGCATGGGCGTTTTCGAGGCGTTGGAGGAGGCCGGGGCGGTGCGCCTCCGGCCCATCCTGATGACCACCGGCGCGATGGTGTTTGGCATGATCCCGGTGGCGATTGGGCACGGTGACGGCGGCGAAATTCGCGCTCCGATGGGAGTCACGGTCATCGGTGGTCTGCTGACTTCCACCGTGCTCACGCTGGTCGTGGTGCCCGTCGTCTACACGATAGCGGACGCTATCGGCAATCGAGTGAAACACCTCTTCGAATGGTTGACCAAGAGCGCCGCGGAATCGCGGCCGAGCACTGAACTCCCTGCCGAGGCCGAGTGAAATGCGTCAGAATACCGTCCGCCGTACGTACCTGATCCTCCTGTCGGCCTTCGCGGCCGTCGTGATGTCCGCGACTTCGAGCATCGTCCAGGCTCAGTCGGATCCCCCCACGCCGACGGTTCCGACGGTTGCGGCGCTTGCGACGGCCGATGATGCGGCCGAGCACTACGCTCCGGTGGACCCGTCCGTGTTCGTCGACGCCTTCCAAACCCTGGTCGACCCCGGCGGGCAGACCGCGGACTCGATCGCCGAAGCTGCCGTCGAGTCGGCGCCGCAGATAGAGGCACAGCGCGCGGCCATGCGCTCCGCGGCGCACCAGAGAGACCGTCAGTGGCTCAACGTCATGCCGCAGGTCGGGCTGTCCTTTGGCTATACGCGGCTCTCCGAGGTCGAACAGCCGGTTTTCGGCGGCGCCGAGCTGCCGCCGGGGTTTGTCGACGGAGTGAACGGAGGGATCGCGGCACAAAGAAACGGTGACCCCGTCAACGAAGCCTCGGCTGACATCGACGCTGCGTTTCTCGCCGCGTTCCAGGCCACCGCCGACGGTTCCTCATTTTCGTTTCCGCAGGTCCTCAACCAGTGGTCCCTCCAGGGCACCTTGAGCTATCCGGTGACCGATCTCTTCCTGACGATCTTGCCGAGCTACAGAGCCTTCGAAGGGTTCGCCGACGCCGAGCGCCTGCAGCTCGACGCAGTTCAGGCGAACATCGATCTGAGAGCGCGAGAGACGTACTACGGCCACGTGAGGGCCCAAGCGAGGCTCGCCGTGGCGCTCGCCGCCCAGCGTCAAACCGAAGCCAACCGAGAGCAAGTGGCTGCGCTGGTCGACGCGGGGGTATTGCCGCGCGTCAACGTCATTCGAGTCGACGCGCAACACGCGGAAGCGGGCGTCGGCGTGGCGCGGGCTCGCGGGGCCGTGTTGTTTACAGCTCACACCGTGCGAACCCTCATGCATGCCCCGCCGGGCCAGGGACCGATAGCCATCGGGGAGAACCTGGCAGCGAGTCTTCCGGAGGTTACCGAAAGCCGCGCGGAGCTGATCACCCAAGCGCTCGAGAGCCGGTCTGAGATGCTCGCGCTGCGGCGTCTGGTCGGGGCTCACGAGGACCTGGTCTCGGTACACGGCGGGAGCCGTTGGCCTCGGATCATCGCCCATGCCAGCGCCGAGTACGCGAACCCAAACAATCGCATATTTCCACAGTCCGAGGTTTGGAAGGGCTCCTGGGCGATTGGCGCGATGGTTCAGTACACGCTCAACCAGAGTTTCGAGGGCGATCAGGAACGCAGCCGGGCTCAGGCCCAGGCCGACAAGACCCGGGCCGACATGAACTCGCTCCGGGACGCGATCACCATCTCGGTCGATCAAGCCTACGAGAGTTTCAATGCTTCGAAGAGCGCGTTGATCGCCGCCGGAGCCGGTCTGCAGGCTGCCGAAGAGGCCTATCGCGTGCGCCAAGAAGAGCTGCAGGCCGGTATCGCCATAGCGCGCGACCTCGTCGACGCCGAATCGGACCTGACCCGAGCCCGCATCAATCTCGTCGATTCGATCATCAACCTGCACGTGTCTCACGCTCAGCTTCGGCGCGCGGTCGGTCGGTAGGCGTGGTCCATGGCAAGCGGATAGTGAACACGGAAGAAGACGGCTCGCCGTCGACCGCGCTTCGTCCGCGGATCCTCGACGAGGCGACCCGCTCGTTCGCCGACATCGGCTATGCCCGGACGTCCATGCGAGCGCTCGCGGAGGCGGCGGGCTGCACCAAGCCGGCCCTCTACTACCACTTTGGTAGCAAAGACGCGCTCTTCTCCGAAGCGATCCGCGTTCAATCGGGGAGATACGCAGAGCTGCTCGAGGAGGCGGAGGCGACACCGGGGCCCGTCCGAGGGCGGCTCCTCGCAGCGGTGACGCGCTTTTTCGACTTCGTTCAAGCCGACCCGTGCGGCCTCCGGCTGCTGTACCGCTCAGTTCTGTTTCCCGAGGGAGGGCAACCCCTCCTCGACCCGGCGCTGATCCGGGACGTTCCGCTCCAGCTCGCGCGCGCCTTACTGGAAGAGGGTATCGAGGTGGGGGAGGTTCGCGCCGACATCAGTCTCGACGATGCCGTTTTTGCATTCTACGGAATGGTCGACGAACGCTGCCGACGTTTGGTGTTCGAAGGAGTTCCCATCGCCGACGAGGTTCCCTGGCGGATCGTCGAGTTCTTCTTCAACGGAGTCGCGCAAAGTGCGTAGCCACGGGCTCGCCCGTGGACGTGGGTAACCCATGATTTCCGCTGGCACACCAGAACGAGCGCGTGGCCCCATCTGGGCGCGTGTTCTTGCGGCCCTCAGAGCCCCGCAGGCGGCTGGGTCTTTGCGGATTGGACCGCTTTTTGGGTCCATGGGGGCCTCGAGCCCGGAGGAAAACACACGTGAATGACACTGCAAGCAATCCCGACCTGAACGGCGAGCCCGGCTGGACTGCCACGGGGCTTCCGTCGGACTTCGGCATCGTCTCATTCGTCAGCGGCGAGCCCGAGGGGGAGCGCTTGCGCGTGCGCTACTACCGCGGCCCCCAAGGCGGGCTCTGCGGAAAGGTTTGGTTTGGTCCGGGTACGCAGGGGCCGCCCGGGCACGCACACGGCGGAAGCATCGCGTCCATCCTCGATGAAGCGATGGGGGCGGCGACGTGGATGGGCGGGCATCCAGCGGTCGCGCTCGAGCTCGTGAGCCGGTTTCGAAACATGATCCCCCTCGGAACGGTCGCGACCATCACGGCCGAGATCAGTGAGACAGAGGGGCGGAAGGTCCGCACCGTCGGTCGCCTCGAGGGCTCCGACGGGACCCTCTACGCCGAAGGCGAGGGGCTCTTCCTCGAACTCGACCCAGCGCGCCTCGGCGACCTGGCAGAGCGTGCGAATAAGATGATGGGCGCGGTCATCGACCCCCCCCCCGTCGAAGAATACGCCTTGAACGCGCTCGACCCAGCACTTCGCTCCGGGCTCGTATTTCCCGAGCCGGCGTCTGCGCTGGCCTCGATGACTTTCGTTCAATCTGGACATCCCGCGGTCCTCGATGTGGCGAAGGCGATCGGTGAGCCTGGGGCGAACGACCGGGGCCGCGCCGTCGCCGCGTACGACTACGTGCGAAACGAGATTGGGTACGAATTCAGGCCGAAGCTCCGTCCGGAGCAGTACGAGGCGAGCACCGTGATCCGAGAGGGTCGTGGGTTCTGCGTGCAGAAGGCCGTATTGCTCGTGGCCTTGCTGCGAGCGTGCGAGGTGCCCAGCGCTTTGGTGTTGAGCGATCTGCGCGACCACACGATGCCTCTGCGTATCGCGGACGCGATGGGCACCGACGTCATGCACGGTCACGGACTCGTGGCGGTATGGCTCGACACCGCGTGGTGGCTGGTCGACCCGAGCCATGATGCAGCGTTCGCGGAGCAGAAGGGGTACCAGCGGGTGGAGTGGGACGGTCACGGCGACGCCCTGATCGCAGCCACGACGCAGGATGGCCGGCGACACGCCGAGTACGTCGGCTTGCACGAGGTCCACCTCGACCTCCCGTTTGGCCAGTTGCTGCGCACGTTCGCAGAAGCCTACGCCCAGGCGGACGTGAATGCCCTCGCTGCAGCGGGTGTGCGGGTCGGTGACCTGGACGCCGAGAGTCTCGTCCAGCTCGCTTCAGACCATCGGCGATCGAGCTCCGACGACCGTTCGTGAGCGCCTCTTTTTCTCCATCAGCCAGCCAGATGGGCTCTGTCGTATCTCTATGGATTGAACGGAGAGGTCCCCGTCATGCATCGCGCGGGCCACAGACGAGGAGTGGGGCCAGCATCCCCTCTCAGTCTCCCTCTTCTCGATCATCCGCAGCGACAATCTCCCCGGTCCGGCGGGCCAGTGGTTGATCGCAAAGCTCGATTCGCTCTGCGAGCGACGCCCAGAGCCCGACGCTCGCCGAGAGGAGGCATTGTCGCCAGCATGAGCTCCTGATGATCCATGCCCCCCCGAAGGGACCTCCTTGCCGGTCTTCGTCGCATGGGATAGGGGAGGGGCCATGTTCGCTCTTCTCCGTGCTCTTGCCCTCCTCACCGCCTTCAGTGCCGTAGCGGCCTGCGGAGGCAGCAATGCCAGCGTGATCACGGATCACGACCCCGATGCGTCCTTCGATCACTACCGGACCTTCGACCTCCTCGGGGAGGGCTCGGGGCTCGAGGAGGATCGCATCGACGTCGAGCAGATCGAGGGATGGATCGAAGCCAACCTCGAAGCGACGCTCGTCGAGAAGGGCTATGAGCGGGTCACCGATGGCACCGCCGACTTCATGGTCGGCTACCACATCGGGCTGAACGGTGCGCTCTCGGTCCGAACCATGAACACCGGCTACCGCTACCAGTCGGGGTGGGGCTGGAACAACTGGGGCATGGGCTCGGGGCCCTCCCTCGGGATCCGCGATGCCCCCGGCGGACAGCAGAGCTACCGCGAGTACTACGATGAGGGCACGGTCGTGATCGACGTGATGGACCGTGAGTCCCGCACCCTCGTCTGGCGTGCCGCGGTGCGCGGCGAAGTGGACATGAACAGGGCCCCCAACGAGCGCCGTCATGGCATCGAGCGGGTCGTCCACCAATTGCTCCGCAATTTCCCCCCCTGACAGAGGGCGGGCCTAGGGCGCCGAGCGATAGGGCGATAGAGACCGGGCTTGATCCCCGGCCCCGGGCGCGTACATGCTCCCCCCATGGACGCGACAGAGCAGGTGAACCTCGCCCAGATCGTAGGACAGATGCTGATCGCCGACGGGTGTCTGGCCGACCCCGAGCGGGAGCACCTCGAAAAGGTCATGAACGCCCTCGGCATGGACGCCGCCGCCAAGAAGCAGGTGATCGGCGGCATCGACGTCGATAGCCCCCTCGAGGAGCGGGTCGCCGCCATGGCGGCAGATACCCGGGGCCGTCTGATCACCGAGCTCGAGGCCGCGATGCACGCGAGCGGCCACGTGGAGCCCGGCGAAGTGGCGATGTTGGACCGCGTAAAAGCACTCCTGGGATAACCCGGGGCGAATCGCCGCCGAGGCAGGGAGAGTGTCGATGGGTAGGAAGGTCAACGTCATCGGGGTGGGCATGGTCCCGTTCCAGAAGCCGGGGAAGAGCGACCCCTACAATGTGATGGCGGAGGGCGCCATTCGCGCTGCCCTCGCCGACGCAGGCACGCCCTTCGGCGAAATCGAGCAGGCCTATGCAGGCTACGTCTTCGGCGACAGCACCTGCGGTCAGCGCGCCGTCTATCAGGTTGGCCAGACCGGCATTCCGGTCTTCAACGTGAACAACAACTGCTCGACCGGTTCGACGGCGTTGATGCTCGGGCGACAGGCCATCGAAGGGGGCCTCGCCGAGTGCGTGCTCGTCGTCGGCTTCGAGCAGATGGAGAAGGGCGCCCTCGCCGCCAAGTGGGAGGACCGGACCAACCCCTTGGACCAGCACGTCGACGTCATGAGTCGCGTCCAGGGCTTCACCAAGGCGCCCTTCGCGGCCCAGATGTTCGGCGGCGCCGGGCGCGAATATCAAGAGCGCCACGGCACGAAGAAAGAGACCTTCGCGAAGGTCAGCGAAAAGGCCCGGCGCCACGCCGCCAAGAATCCCTACGCCCTCTTCAAGGAGCAGCTCTCGGTCGAGGAAATCCTCGCGAGCCCCGAGGTCTTCGCCCCCCTCACCCGCTACCAGTGCTGCCCACCGACCTGCGGCGCGGCCGCGGCCATCCTCTGCTCGGACGACTTCGCCAAGAAGCACGGCATCGAGGGCTCGGTGCACATCGTCGCCCAAGCGATGACCACCGACTACGACTCGAGCTTCGGCGATTCGATGATCAAGATGGTCGGCTACGACATGACCAAGAACGCAGCGGCTGCGGTCTATGAAACGGCGGGGTTCGGCCCTCGCGACGTCGACGTCGTCGAGCTGCATGATTGCTTCACCACCAACGAGATCCTCACCTATGAAGCTCTCGGCCTCGCCGACGAGGGCGATGCCGAGAAGATGATCGAAGAGGGGGACAATACCTACGGCGGGGCCGTCGTGACGAATCCCAGCGGCGGCCTGCTCTCCAAGGGCCACCCCCTCGGCGCCACCGGCCTCGCCCAATGTGCTGAGCTGGTTTGGCAGCTCCGGGGCAGCGCCGGGGACCGCCAGGTCGAAGGCGCACGCATCGCCCTTCAGCACAACCTCGGCCTCGGCGGCGCCTGCGTGGTGACCGCCTATCGTAGAGAGTGACGCCGCTCTAACGCGATCTCTCGCGCTGTCCTTGGCACTCGACGCAGAAGGGCGTCTCGGGCTTCGAGCGCAGGCGGCCGACACCGATTGGCTCCTCGCATCGGCGGCAGTAGCCGTACTCGTCCTCCGCCATGGCCTCGAGGGCGAGGCGCACCTGGGCCAGACGGATCTTCGCCTTGGCGCGTGTCGCTTTGGCCATCGCCTGTTGCTGCATGGCGTCCATCCGGCTGAGGCGGCCGATCGGCTGGTCGAGGTCGACCGGCTTCGCCCCTTCCTCGGAGAGATTCACCGCCTGGGAGAGTTCTTCCAGGAGGGCTGCGAGGGCCTCGCCGAGTTCGCCGCGCTCGAGGTCCGTTAGTGCGTCCACCGCCGCAGTGTACCCACCGATCGATCGGGGGGGGGGGTAGCTCTCACTCATTTACGACTAGGCCCGACCTCGGGTGGCGGCGCCGTCGTTCGCAGCGGATCTCCCGAGGGCGGCGATTGACGCGGGTCCAGGCGGCGGGGGTGATTGGGCTCAAGCGACCGCCCCGATGGCGGACCCCGGGGCGGAAAAGGGCTGCGGGGTCGCAGTTCTTCCCGTCGGCCATGAACTCGAAGTGCACATGGGGGCCGCGGCTGATGCCGGTGCTGCCGACCTCGGCGAGGATGCCGCCCCGAGGGACGCGTTCGCCGGCGACCACGAAGTTCGTGCTGTTGTGGGCGTACATCGTGACCCAGCCCCCGGGATGCACGAGCAAGACCAGGTTGCCATAGCCCCGGACTTCGTTCCCCGAGTACCCGACGATGCCCGGGGCCGCGGCGCGCACGTTCCAACCGACATCCCCGGCGATATCGACGGCGAGGTGATAGCCCCCCTCGCCGGAGCCGTAGCCCCGGACGAAGCGGCCGCGGGCGACGGGCCAGCGCAGGGTCCCGGGGGCGCGGTCCCGGCGCCCGCCGGCGGCCCGCACCCATCGCGGGTTGGGCATGCCTCGCAGCAGATCGCTAGCGGCGGCCCGCGTCCCGAGGCCGAGGCGTCGGGCGATGGGGCGCGCGGCACGCTGCGTGGTCGTCTCGCGTCGGCGCACGCGACCGGTGCGCACGTCCTGGTCGACGCCGGGGATGAAAATGCGTGCGCCCTCGCGTATGCCGGTCACCTCGTCGGCCGAGAGTCGGTTCGCCGCCATGATCTCCGACACGCTCACCCGGAAGGCGTTGGCGAGGTCCCACACCGTCTCTCCGCGGGTGACCACGTGGTTGATTCCGGCGCGCTCCCGGGCTTCTCGGGGGGCGGGTGCGCGGATGTCGGCTGCGGTGATGCCGGAGATGATGATCGGCCGGCCCGCGCGAAAGCCGCGCACGTCGTCGTCGGAGAACCCGTTCCGCTCCATGATCTCGTCGATGGACTTCTCGTAGGCCCGGGCGAGGTCCCAAATGGTCTCGCCCTCGGCGAGGAAGTGATAGGCGCCGTCTTCGAGCTCGGGCAGGTTTTCGCGCATGGCCAACGCGGCGGCGGCGCGGTCCTCGGCCGTCAGCACGACCGCCACCTCGCTCACCCCGGGGATGATCAGTCGCCGACCTTTCGACAGGCGCCGGACGTCCCGGGCGCGCATCTCGTTCGCCTCCATGATCTCGTCGACGGTGACGTCGTAGGCCCGGGCGATATCCCAGAGGGTTTGTCCTTCGGCGACCTCGTGTTCAACCGGGGGCGGTGGGGGCGCCTCGGGCTCTGCCTGCGGCGCCGGCTCCGGGACGGGGGCCGGGTCCGCGGTCGTTCCGTCGTCGCCGCAGGCGGCATAGAGCAGCAAGCTGAAGGAAAGCGCACCGAGGGTGCGGGGTAGGGCGCGGCGGGACATCGGCAGGCGCTGACGTTAGCTCGTAAGCTCCGTCGCGGCACGGTCATGGCTCCGGGTCACCCTCTTTCTGGTCCTTTAGGGACTATTACGCCCGTGCTACCTTGCGGCATCCACGGAACGCACGAGCCATGACGACGGTGACCGAGGCAGCGAAGCGCCTCATTGGCGACGATGACGAGGAGGCCCTCGAAGGGGGCGACCTCGAGCTCCTGTGCCGTGATCCGCTTCTGGCTCAGCGGCTGGCTCGACGCATCGCGGCGGCTACGCAGGACGTGGCACCGGGGCGCCATTGGAGCATCGAAGACATTCGGGACGTCTTCGAAGTCGCTTGCCGCGGGCCCCGTCGCGATTCGGTGCAAATCATCGAGGGACGCTTCTTTCGCAAACGGCTCCGAGAGCAGTGCGCCCTCGGTGAGCGCTACGGTGACCCGTTTGCCATCATGGTCGTCAAGCTCGCGAGCAGCACCGAGGGCCCGGCCCTCTATCACAGCATTCTCGACGCCATCACCGATGGGCTCCGGCGTACCGATATGGTTTTTCTCTATAAACGCCGATTCGGGATCATCTTGCCGCGTATGCGCGCCGTGTCCCTCGGGCCCCTGATTGGCCGCGTCGAGAAGCTCATCGGCGTGGGGGCCGGCGAGGAGCATGTCGATTCTGTCGCTACTCTCGTGTATCCCGATCCCGAGTACTCAGACACCCAGTCCGTGTTGGATTGGGCTGAGGACCAGCTACGGGAGATTTGAGGCGCGCCCTCCGGCGACGGCCGGCATCGCGAACTCCATGATCAACGACGAGGTCCTCATCGATGGAAAGTACCGTCTCGGCGAGATCGCAGCCCAGACGTCGACCTCCGTCGTCTATTACGCGAAGCACACTCGCATCGAGCGCGACGTCGAGGTCAAGATCCTCGCCGAGGGCCAGCTCGCCAACGTCGATGTGGCTGCCCGGCTCGTCCGAGAGGGGCGCATCGCCGGCAGCACGACCCATCGAAACATCCAGAGCGTGGTGGACTCGGGCATTCACGAGGACGGCCGTCCGTTCATCGTCTACGAGGCGCTCGAGGGATGGACCCTCGCAGACATTCTCGCTCAGAGCCCCGGCGGGGTCGGCATCGAACGCGCGACGCAGCTGACCAATCAGATCCTCGAAGGCCTCGCCGCTCTCCACGAAGGCGGCGCAGTGCATCGGGCGATAAGCCCCCAGGGCGTGGTGGTCGTGCCCGTCCGTGGCGGCGCCGAGATAGTGAAGCTGCGCGCATTCCACGATGCGACCTACGTCGATGAAGCGATACGGACGCCGGTCCGCCGCCCCGTTGCAGAGACCTATCGGGCGCCGGAGACATGCGACGGACAGCCCCATGACGTGCGTTCGGACATTTTTGCTGTGGGGGTGCTCTATCGCATGCTGCTCACCGGGAGCTCCACCGGACGCCTGAGCGCGGTGCCGCCCCTCGTGCGTCGTGTCGTAGGCCAGGCGACCGCCGATACTCCCGACGAGCGGTTCTGTGATGCGGAGCTCTTCCTTTCGGTCCTGGCGGTGGTATCGGACCTGGCCGGTGCCGACGCTCCGGCTGAGGAGCCCGCCGACCCCCTCGCCGCAGATTTCGCGTACCTACGGCAGCGCGGGCTGGACCGTATCGAACCCGACGATGAAGGCCCATCGCGGACGACCCACGGAGAGTCTCGCCTCGAGCTGCTCGCGACCCTTCTGCTGATCGAGGCCGTCTACAGAGTCCTCGGACCGCGCTGGTCTGAGCTCGTCGCGCGGGTCCCCGAGGTCGAAGAGTTGCTCCCAGGGTCGGGCAATACATCGCTGAACCGAGAGCGGGGTATCGAGGTCGAGCTTGTCGGCAGGATGCTCGCCGCTGTCGACGAAATCGTAGGCGAAGGGAACTGCGAGCAGCTCGTGAAGATTGGCGCGAGCATGGGGCAGCGCGGCTTCACCCGGCTGAATGCCGAGATGGGTGAGCTGCACGGCCCCGATGACGTGGCCGCAAAATTTTCTGTGCTCTGGTCGACGCTCACCCGCCAGGGCAAGGGCGAGATCCTCGAGACGGCTCCGGGCGAGGTGAGGCTGGCGGTTCGTGGGGAGGTACTGCCGATTCTCGAGCTCACGGCCCTCGCCGCGGGCATCCTCCGGGGGGTCCTCGAGCAGG
>JAFDCW010000587.1 GCA_019312705.1 Deltaproteobacteria bacterium | reverse complement strand
CCCTCGGAGACATGCCGCGGGTTCGCGAAGAGACCGCCCTTCGCATAGCCCACCATCTGCGCAACATAGTCGACCTCATCCTCTTCTCCAGTCACCGGGCGCACCTCACGAGTGAGATGCACGTGGCGAGCGTGCGGGAGAGCTACCGCGAGCTCGCAGAGAAAAACGACGCACTCCAGAGCGCCTACAACCGCCTGAAAGAACTCGACCAGCTGAAGTCGAACTTTCTCGCGACGGTCAGCCACGAGCTGCGCACCCCGCTCACTTCGATCATCGGCTACTCCGAAATGCTCACCAGCGGGATCGCCGGCGACCTCAACGCCGAACAGAGCGAGTTCGTGCAAACGATCCACGACAAGGGGGACCACCTTCTGTCCTTGATCGCAAGCCTCCTCGACGCGAGCAAACTCGAGCAGGGGCAGCTCACCCTGAGCCGCCAGCCCCTCGACGCCGGACAGCTGATCCGTTCCGTCGTCACCACGATCATCCCCAACGCCAACAAGAAGAGCATCACCGTCGAGTCTCAGGTCGACGACGGTGTGCCCCAGGTCATCGGCGACTCGATTCGCATCCACCAGGTCTTGCAGAACCTCGCCGACAACGCGCTCAAGTTCACCACCACGGGGGGCAGGATCATCCTCGGGGCCCGGGCGACCGAGATGCTGGACGACGACGGGGGCTTCGGTGCCGTGCTGATGGCCGCATCGAAGCCGGCCGTCGAGTTTCGTATCGAAGACACCGGCATGGGCATCGCCCCGGACCAGGTCGAGCGCATCTTCGATGCGTTCTATCAGGTGGACGGAAGCTCGACGCGAGAGCACGGGGGTGCGGGTCTCGGTCTGTCGATCGTCAAGCGCCTCATCGAGGCCCACGGAGGAACGATCCGAATCGAGAGTTCGGTCGGCGTGGGCACGACGTTCTTCGTGACCATCCCCGAGGCCCCCGACGCCTTCGGCCCATGAGCCCGCGCGACGAGCTCGCCCGAGTCGAAGCCCTCCAGCGAACCTTCGCCCGACCGCGTCCCGACGTGCTGGTCGGCATCGGCGACGACGCCGCCGTGCTCACGGCATGTACCGGAGACCTGGTACTGAGCGTCGACGTCCAGGTCGAGGACGTGCACTTCCGTCGCGGTTGGCTCTCGATGCGCGACCTCGGTTGGCGCGCGGTGAACGCTGCCCTGAGTGACCTCGCGGCCATGGGCGCCGAGGCGCGAGGCGTATTGCTCTCGCTCGTGCTCCCCGGTGACTTCGATGATGACGAGCTCGACGCTCTCGTCCAGGGCGCGGCGGTTGCATGCGACCAAGCCGGCACCAGCGTTGTCGGCGGCAACCTCGCCCGGGGAGGCGAGCTCTCGGTGACCACGACCGTCATCGGAGACGCGACGGGCCCCAGCCTCACGCGCGCCGGCGCTGCCGCCGGGGATGGTGTATTCGTCACCGGGGCCCTCGGCGCGAGCGCCCTCGCCGTCGCGGCCTTCGAAGCCGGACGCGGCGACGAAGAAGTCTTCGGACCCTTCGTCGCGCGCTTTCGCCGTCCGGTGGCCCGGCTAGCCCTCGGCCGACAGATCCGGATGCTGGCGACCGCGGCCGCCGACATCTCCGACGGGCTCATCGCCGACCTCGGCCAAGTGTGTCGGCCGTCGCGCGTCGGTGCGCGAATCGACACCAGCCTCGTGCCCACCCTCCCCGGCCACGCCGCCGCCGCTGGCCTCCTCGGCCGGGATCCGGTTCACCTCGCCCTCGCCGGCGGGGAAGACTACGAGCTCGTCTTCACGGCCAAGGTGAGTGTCGCGACGCAGATCGGCGTGATCACCGAAGAGCAAGACGTCGTCTGCCTCGACGAGGGCGGCGTAGCGCTATCAGGGACCTTCGGCGGTTTCGACCACTTCTGACCGGCCAGTGGCTCTGCATCCCGCACGAGTAGCAGGGCCGCCCGGGGGCTGCTAAACCGGCGCCCATGAATCCGAAGGAAGTTGCCGAGCTCCTGCACCGTGTAAAGAGCGGCGAAGCGTCCGTCGACGACGCGCTGGAGTCGCTCCGGGACCTGCCCTTCGCGGACCTCGGCTACGCCAAGGTCGACCATCATCGCGCGCTGCGAAACGGGTATCCCGAGATCGTGTTTGGCATGGGCAAGACCGTGGCGCAGATCGTCGGCATCATGGGGGAGATAGCGCGCCGCGGCCAAGGCGCGCTGGTGACACGCATCGAAGCAGAGGTCGGCGCCGCGCTCACCGCAGAGCTGCCCGAGTTGGTCTACGACCCGGTGGCACGGACCGGGCTGCTCGCGTCCGAGCCTGCGCCTCCCAACTCGACGCTACCCGTTTGCGTCGTTACCGCCGGCACGAGCGACCTGCCCGTCGCAGCGGAAGCCGCGGTCACCGCCGAGGCCCTCGGCAACGAGGTCACGCGCCTCACGGACGTCGGCGTCGCCGGCATTCACCGGCTGCTCGCCCAACGAGACGTGCTCGACGCGGCCGGCGCGATCGTGGTCGTGGCGGGGATGGAAGGCGCCCTCGCGAGCGTGGTCGGCGGCCTGGTGAACGTACCCGTCGTCGCGGTGCCCACATCGATAGGTTACGGCGCGAGCTTCGAGGGCATCACCGCGCTCTTGGCGATGCTCAACAGCTGCGCCTCGGGGGTCACCGTCGTCAACATCGACAACGGCTTCGGCGGGGCCTACGCCGCGAGCCTGATGGTCCGCGGACGCTGATCCGAACGGCGTGCGACCGCCAACGTCGCCCAACCGCCGTACGCCGGCAGGCCGCCCACAGTTGTGCTCTACTTGGCCCGCGATGAGCAGCACGGAAGAGCACGGCAACGGCGACGGACACGGTCACGGCGACGGACACGGTCACGGACACGGTCACGGCAACGGACACGGACACGGCAACGGCAACAGCGACCCCGTAGATCTCCCCGACGCCCCCCCGACCGGCGATCTTCGACCGAATGCTGGCTCCGACAAGGTCCTCTTCCTCGACGCCTCGAGCGGCCTCGCCGGCGACATGATCGTCGCCGCGCTGCTCGATCTCGGCGTGCCCCTCACCGCCGTCGAAGAGCCCCTCGCGAAGTTGCCCCTCGGCGGCTATCAGATCCGCACGCCGCGGATCTCGCGGTCCGGGATCGCCGCTCGACGCTTCGTCGTCGACGTCGAGGAGGGGCAGCCCCAGCGCCGGTACCGAGAGATCCGCGAGATGCTCGAGGGCGCCGACCTCGAGCCGAAGACCCAGGTCCTCGCCCTCGCAGCTTTCCGTCGCCTCGCCGAAGCCGAGGCGGCGGCCCACGCGATGCCGATCGACGACGTGCATTTCCACGAAGTCGGCGCGGTGGACTCGATCGTCGATGCCGTCGCCGCCGCCGCGGCGCTCACGTACACGGGCGCTGAGATCGTGGCCTCGCCCCTGCCTATGGGCCGGGGATTCATGCGCGCCCAGCATGGCCCCTTGCCCATCCCGGCGCCGGCGACGGTCCTGTGCCTGCGCGGAGTGCCGACCGTCGACGGCAAGAGCGACGCCGAGCTGGTGACGCCCACCGGGGCCTGCTTGGTCGGCGCCGCCGCTCTGCGCTTTGCTCGATGGCCGTCGATGAGCCCCGAGCGGGTCGGCTGGGGCTCCGGAACGCGCCATCTTTCGGACCGGCCGAATCTTCTGCGGGTCGTCCTCGGCGCGCCACTCCGAGATGAAGACGGCCTCGCCGGCGAAGCCCCAAGCCCTTTCGTGACCCTCGAGACCAACATCGACGACGCCTCGGCTGAGGTCATGGCCTTTGCGCTTTCGCGGGTGATGGAGGCCGGGGCCCTCGACGCCTGGTCGACGCCGATAGGCATGAAGAAGGGCCGACCGGGACGCATGCTGACCGTCCTCGGGCGCCGCCCCCAGGCCGAAGAACTCGCCCGGGTCCTGATGACCGAGACCGGCTCCCTCGGCGTGCGCATCACGACAGCAGACCGCATCGAACGCCCGCGGCGCATCAGCAAAGTCGAAACGCCCTACGGCGTAATCGCGGTCAAGGTCGCCGAGGGTGACGGGCTCCCGCGCCACGTCGCCCCCGAGTACGAAGACTGCCGCCGGGCGGCTGAAGCTCATGGGGCACCCTTGAAGCGCGTCTACGAAGCCGCCGTCACGGCCTTCGACGCGGGAGCAGATTCCTGACTTCCGGGGAGATCGTCATCCCCCCTACGACTGACGCTTCGGGCGACCGAAGGCCTCGTGGGCCGCGTCCGAGATGCCGCCGGGCACGGACACCGCAGCAAGCTTGCCCCGAAACCAGAGCGTGCGCTTCACGACCACCTCGATGAACTCGAGCATCGGCCCCTCGATGTCGGGGCCCTCGAGGAGACCGAGGGCCCGGGCGACGGCCTCGTAGGTCGACAGCAGGTCGAGGCGCACACCACGTCGAATATGGCCTACGGCGCGGCTTTCCCGGGGGAGGGCAACGCGGGGGAGAGCGGCGAGCACAGCTTGGCGCCGAATCATGCGTCGGGCCTGGCGGTACGTTCCGTCGGGTACGTAGAGGCTCGAGACGGCCGCGCCGGGACGCAGCTCTTCGGCCTCGTCCGAGGGAAAAAGCACGGCGGCCCCAGGGGGCGGCGCCGGCAGCGCATCACCGGTGCACAAGAATCGACTCCCCGACAGGCTCCGGGCGACAAAACGCCCCGTATTCGTCGGTTTGTCGAGCTCCCACGGGTGGGCGACGACCACGACGGTGGTCCGGGGGGCGAGGCGCGGAATCAGGGCACAGACACAGAGCCCCGTGCCCATTCCGCAATCGGCGCACCTCTCGGCGCGGTGGCCCCTCTTTCCGCTCACCACCAGAGATTGTCCCGTCGGACCGAGTGCGTCAAAGTACGGCGACCCGAATGCGTGCCCTGCCCTCGACATCGTCCTTCCGCGCCCTCTCCGTCGTCCTCTCTGTCGTCCTCTCCGTGATCCTGGCCTTCGCGTCAGCGTGCACACGCAACGTCGACGACCGAAAGGTCTACGACCGCTGTTTCGTCGACAGTGAATGCGATTCGGAGACGACCGACGGTTGCTTCAGGCTCATCGGCGATTCGAACAGCCTCGGGATTTGCTCGGTGCACTGCACCGGCGAATGCGAAGGTGGCACCTGCGGTACCGGCTACCTGACGATAGACGGGGGCCCGACGGATCCCATTTGCATCCAGAGTTGCACGCTCTATAGCGATTGCCCGAACGGGGGGTTCGCGTGCATCTCGGGGTCGTGCCTGCCTCCCTGAGCCGCCCGGGGCAGAGGCCTCGTCCACGGTCGCGCTGATCGCTTATTTTTTCCGTGTTGCGATTGGTCCTCGGGGACCATCGTGGGAGGCTCTCGCCATGAGCAGCTGCCGCATCGTGCGCGAGTTGTCCGACGTGGCCTACGCCCTCGACCGCGCCAAGTTTGAATGTGAGAAGTTCCGGAGTCTCTGGGAAGGGGACGAGAGCGAGGGGCGGTATGTGCTGCGAACCGCTCTCGGGTAGATCGAGGGGACCTATACGGTCGATGTTCGGACGATCACCTTCCTCATCGACAAGAAGCCCCGGATCCTGCCGTGTAAGCTCATCGAGAAGGGGCTGCACGAGTTCCTCCGCAACAATCGCGTCCTCCGGTAGGTTTTCGCAACCATCAGCGGAAC
>JAFDCW010000586.1 GCA_019312705.1 Deltaproteobacteria bacterium | reverse complement strand
TACCGAGCAGCCGCTCGATGTTCTCGGGACAGGAGGGCCCCTCGAGGTACCGATTCTCACGGAGATCGGTCAGAGCGAAGCGCTCACCATCGCTGGTGAGGATGATCGCCGGCCCGAACTGCGTCATCGCGTCGAAGCGCACTCGGTTTGGGCGCTCGACGAACATGAGCACGGTGCCGCGGATGCGTCCGTCTTCCCCCCACTGCTCGACCCGGGCCTCGGCCCGGACCGCGCTCACGTGGTTGCGGGTCGACCGATAGGCGTCGAGGGCGCGGATGGGGTCCGTATGCAGCTGGCGCGGGCACCCAGCGCCCCCACAGCCGGTGAAGAAAGCGAGGGCCCCGAGGGCGGCGAGCGTGATGAGGAAGAAACGCACGGCGCGCATCCTATCAGCAATCAGAGGCGCCCCGTGAGACGGAGGAAGAGCACCATGATCCCGAGGACGAAGAGGGCCCCGGCGAGCATCCAGGCAAGGCCTTGGGCACTGGCCACGGCGTCCGCAACCTTCGCGGCGCGAAAAGCGCGCTGGCCATAGGTTCGCTCGAGCTCGGTGAGGGCCTCGTCGCGCTCGGCGTCGTCCATGGGATCGTAGCCCTGGAGGTAATGCAGGTGATGCTGAACCTCGTGCTCCAGGGTCTCCCGGACCTCGGCCTCGACGTCATAGGGGCCATCTTCGTACATCCGGGCAAAGGTCCGGTAGTAGACCCGGATGAGGAAGGACAACTCCCCGAGGTCCGGGGAGCTGGCGGCTATGGTGCTGGGGTCCTGGGACACCCGGGGCTGATAGCTGCCGAGCAGGGGCTCGCCCGTTGCGTCCACGTCGGCGACACCGGTGACGACCTCGAGCTCGATGTTCTGGACCCCCATGGCGCGGTAGACCTCGGCACCGAGTTCGAGAACGAGGGAAGCGAACTGCTCTTCGTCGAGGAAGGGCGACTCGGCCTCGCCGGCGCCCCCTACAATACCGGCGCTGCCTACCTCGCGGTCCGGCGGCGCCGGCATGTCGTGCAAGGTCTCGCAGTTGCGACAGAGTACGGGGAAGTAGCTCTTCGGGGAGTAAGCGAGGTCCTCGTAGGCGGCGAGGAGCTCCTCCCAGGCCTCATCCGGGAGCTCCTCGACGGCCGCCGCGATTTCTCCAGGGGCGGTGAGCTCCCCGAGGGCGGTGATGCCCATCGCCTGAACCACCGGCCCCGAGAGGTGGAAGGTCCGGCGGATGGCGGCGCGAAAGAAGGGGCGCGCAATACCGGCGGTCGTCGGGGCAAGCGCCACGACGGGGCCGCCCTCGGTGAGCGGAAAGGGGTCGCCGTCGGCCCGAGGAAGGTCCTCGACATACCAATGAGCGAGATCGACGGTCGGCTGATCGTCATCGCCCCCGAGAAGCTCGCCGTCGCAGTTCCGACAAAGCCATGGCCCGCCGTCCTTGGCGATGGCGCCGACGCGCTGGGCGGCGTCCCGGAGAGCATGAAAGTCTGGGAGGTGGAGGTCGTCGAGGTCATCGGCACAGAAAGCGGCGCCTCCGTCGGTACCCTCGACCGAGAGGCGCCCCTCGTCGAGGGCGCGATAGAGGCGTCCGTGGCAAAAGCGCTGCCCGCGGAAGCGGTCCTGCTCCATCGGCGCACCCTCCCCCAGGCCGACGACGCGCAAGCGCATGCCTGATGGCAAGGTGAGGTCAACCGCTTCCACGGCGCGAATCATCGCTGATCTGTGGCAATAAGTTCGATAAGTTCGACAAGTGCGGACCGTCCCCTAGCGGGCGTCTACGCAGCAACGGAAACCCTGGCCACGAAACACCTGACCGGGGGGCTGGAAGGCCGGGGGGTCCCAGGTGCATCGCACGTACTTGCCCATGTTGGCGTAAGCGCCGCCCCGTTGCTGGCGGAGGGTGCCGGTGGTGTCGGCGGTCGAGACCCACTCACCGATGTTCCCGCTCAGGTCGAAGACGCCCTCCGGGGTCACGCATCGCTCAAAGCTCCCGGAGGGCGCCAGGGCCTGCCGGGTGAGGTCGCTGTTGATCTCGGCGCCGTTGCAGCGCTCGAGTTCGTATTCGCCGACGTAGGGGTAAAGCCGGCCCTCGGTGCCGCTGCAGGCGAGCTCCCACTCGTCGCCAGTGCACAGGCGGAAGCCCGCATTGCGGCAGGCGAGGTCCGCATCGAACCACGAGATGGCGGCCTCGGGCAGCTGTCCGTCGGCGGCGATCGCGCTCAAACCCGGCCCTTCGCCTTCGAGGGCTGCTTCATGGCGATCGATGCAGTAGTCACCAAAGCCGGTGATGAGGGCCATGCGCGGCGGGCAAGACGGCGCCCCAGATGCAGATGGCAACGCGGCGGATGGCACTGCGACGGCGCGGTCCTCCGAAGGCGCCGGGGCGCTCTCTGCCTGGTCCGGAGCGGAGCCGGTGGGGCTGGCCGGGCTGTCTGGGACGCCGCTATCGCAGGCAACGCCCACCACGAGCATGAGCGCCGCCAGAGCGCATCTCATCAGCGCCGGCCGAACGGTGCCAGCGGTCAGTACGCCCACGCGGCGCGGACTTCGTGCAGGACGGGGCGTTCGGAGGTACCGGTTCGGAAGAGTCGCGCGTTGACCCGCAGGTAACGGTGACCGTGGAGGGCCGCCGGACAGGTGGAGAGGTCCGCCGCAGACGTCGCGAAGGGACCGCATGGCGTCGCGGCGGCGAGGCCGGCGACGGTGTCCGACGAGCGCACGGTGATCTCGATATCGGTGCCCGCGGGCTCGATGGAATCCCACTCGACGGTCGACCAATAAGGCGTCGCGTAGCCGGAGTCGAAATCTTGGACCCAGTGGCCCTCAGGGGCGACGAAGGTGCGCAGGAGGTGTCCGGTCATGTCGGAGTAGCTGTAGAGCTCCTGTCCGGCGGAGACCGTGTAGGTCGCGACGTGGGCGCAGCTGGTGTCAAAGACGTTCACCGTCCCGCTCGAGAACCGGCTCGGCATCCAGATGCGCCCAATTCGGTCCACGGCGACGCCGTGGGGGTTCGCCCCCGACGGCACCCCCGCGCGACACTTGACCGAACCATCGGGATTGAAACCGACGAGCTCGTTGGTGCCGTAGGAAGAGCCCCAGACGGTGCCGTCTGGATGGGCCGTGATCGCCGTCACGTTGCCCACGCCGGTGTCGGTGACGGCGAAGGTCGTGCGATCGATGGCGTGCACGGTGCCCGTCCCTCGCCATCCGCCGTACCAAATTCGGTTCGCTCCATCGGGCGCGACGCCGTAGTGGCTCGGGTTTGTCACCGTCGTCATCGAGTAGTCGGTGGTGTTGATGCGAATCGCGGGGCTCGACGAAGTCCAGACGTAGCCGTCGGGGTCAGCAGCGAGGCCGTAGACGTTCTGCCCGGTGCTGATGACGTTGAGCACCACGCAGGTGGGCGGCGAGGTGCTCGTATCCACCATCGTACCGCTGATGTGATAGACGTCGCCGTTGTTGAAGGAGCCCGCCCAGATGTTGCCGGCGCCATCGATCGCAACGGACCGGGCGACGTTGAGAACGGGCGCCCGACAGATCAGCGAGCCGTCCGCCTCCGAAAGGTGAACGACGTTCGATTGCGTGACGTCGGTCGGATCGCTCGCAGTGTAGGCGCGGTTGCTCACCCAGACACTTCCATCGATGGCCACCGCCGTCCGCGATGGGTAGCGACCGTGGCTCGGAGCTATCCAGTTGACGACCCCCGTCGAGGTATCGAGCTGGGCGACCTCGTTGCGGGCCGTGACTGCGATGTAGATGTAGTCGAAGTCGGTCGTCGACTGGCCGAGGGTCACGCTCCCGGGGTGGTCGGGGTGCTCCTCGACCGAGTCGCAGGTCCGGCCCGAGGCCGCGCAATCAGCGGGCGTGC
>JAFDCW010000585.1 GCA_019312705.1 Deltaproteobacteria bacterium | reverse complement strand
CGGTCGGGCGAGCGGCGTCCGTACAAGCGTGGAGTGCGTCGCCCTGGTCGTCGCAGCGCGTGCTGTCAGTCCCTTCACTAGAGCGGCGATCTGTTTGAAGTCTGCATGATATCGATCGGTTGCGGGCGGGGATCGACGGGCGGGTGCGATTCTGATCTGCTTTCCGTCGCGCGGCGAACGGCCGCGCGGAAAGCGACGATCGATGAGCATCCCCAGGTGGACCCCAAGGATGGAGCCGACGCGGCGTGAGCGAATGCTTCTGGGGCGCCTCAAGCGGACGAAGAAGTTGTTCGCGTTCTTGAGGCGCCATCGACACGAGCTCATGGACGAGGGGTTCCAGGACGAGCTGTCGGCGATGTATCGAGATACCGGCGCCGGCAGGGACGCCGTGCCGCCGGCGTTGCTGGCGGTGGCCACGCTGCTTCAGGCGTACACCGGAACGTCCGATGCAGAGGCCGTCGAGATGACGGTCGTCGACGCCCGCTGGCAAATGGTCCTGGACGTCCTCGGCGCAGAGGAGCCGGCATTCTCGCAAGGTACTCTGCAGCGCTTCCGTCAGAGGATGGTGGCGCATGACATGGATCGGCGCCTGCTGGAACGGACCATCGAGCTCGCCCGGGAGTCCGGTGCGTTCGACTACAAGAAGCTGCCCAAGAAGATCAGCTTGGCCGTCGACTCCCGGCCCCTCACCGGCGCGGCCCGAGTCGAGGACACGATCAATCTCCTCGGCCACGCCGCGCACAAGCTGCTCATCGCGGCGGCCAAGCTTGCGGAGCTGAAGCCTCGGACGCTTGCTCGAAGGGTCGAGGCTCCAGCACTCATCAGCAGCAGCATCAAACGCGGGCTCGACGTCAATTGGAGCGACCCCGTCGAGAAGGGCCAAGCGCTCGAGGAACTGCTGTCGCAGATCGACAGCCTCGTGCACTGGGTGCGCGCGAACCTCGACGGAGAGGCCGCCGAAGAGCCGCTGTCGACCTATCTCGAAACCATCGCCGACCTACGCGAGCAGGACGTGGACCCTGACCCACCGGGGGGCAAGCCCCGCATCCGAAAGGGCGTCGCGAAGAACCGGCGCATCTCGGTCGAAGACCCGGACATGAAGCACGGCCGCAAAAGTAAGAGCAAGACGATCAACGGCTACAAGAGTCACCTCGCCGCAGATCTCGACACCCGCCTGATCCTCGCCTGCGCCGTCACCTCGGCCAACGAGCCGGAGGCCAACGCCTTCGAAGCCGTGCTCGCCGACGTCCATCAACTCCCGACGTCGCTGCGTCAGGTCCACATCGACCGTGGCTACATCGCGGCAAAGGAGATCGACGAACTCCAGGACAAGGGGGTCCAAATCGTGTCGAAGCCCCGCCAGCTCCCGGTCACAGGCCAGTTTGCGAAGGACCAATTCAAGATCGATCTGGAGCTTCGTGCCGTAACTTGCCCCGGTGGTCAGACCCGACCCTTCGAGCTTGGCAAGGTCGTCTCATTCGGTGCCGCCGCATGCGGCTCTTGCCGCCTGAAGTCCTGGTGCACTCAGTCCGATACGGGGCGAACCTTGAGCATCGCCCGCGACGAGCCGCTGCAGCAGCAACTCCGCGATGACATCGCCTCCGCGAAGGGCCGCGAACGAGCGCGCAGACGCGTCGCCATCGAGCATCGCCTCGCGCACCACGCGCAGAAGCAAGGCGCCCGCGCCCGATACCGCGGACTGCGGCTCAACGTCTTCGACTCTCGCCGCTACGCCGCCGTCCTCAACCTCGAAGTCGTGGACCACGCGATGAGTAACGCGGCGTGATCACCTTGCTTTCAAACGAATCGGCGCTCTAGCTCCGTAGCGCGAACTACTTCGCCTTGCCGCCGCTGTGCATGACTTCGCCGATCTCGCGCTTCAAGATGATCGCGTCGCCGACGCCGCTGATCTCGTCGGGGTCGATGAGCACGCTCTGGGTGCCCATCATCGGCTTCTTGAGGTTCATGGCGGCGAGGACTTCGCGCTTGAGCTTCACATCGAAGCCGATGATCCGCCACGACGAGTGGCTCAGCTCGATGCTCTCGACGAGGCCGAGCTGGCGGCCGTCTTGCGAAAAGACGGCCTTGCCGCGCAGCTCGCGACTGGTGACCATCGCCATCTCAGTTGCTCGGGGCGATTACCTTGCGCACCACGATGACGTCCGAGGGCGACGCCGGGGCCGCGGTGCGCTCACCGGTGATGATGAGGGTGAAGCGACCCTGGGGGGTCGTCGCCGTCGCCCGGCCGCTGCGCTCATCCTCGTCGAACTCGAGCATCGCCTCGCGGTGAGGCTGCTGGTTGTGGGGCTGGAGCCACAGGACGTAGTGGTTGATGCCGTTGCCGAGGCGGCCCGGGGGGGGCAGGTGCTCGAGGACCACCCGCACGATGAAGGAGCCTTCGATCTTCTCGACGGTCACCATGCCGTCCATGCCCGCGGCCCGGGAGGTGCCGGCGACGGCGTATTCGGAGGGGCCACCGCAGCCCAGCGCCATGAGGGGCAAGAGCGAGAGCAGGCCGATGGAAAGCCAATTCTTGATGCGAGATTGCGTCATAGCCTCGCATGGTACTCCCCGAGGGCCGGGCTACGGAAGGGCGGAGAAAGACCCACCTGGAGTCTTCTGGGGCCTTCCCCAGAGGCCGAACCAGCATAGAATCCCCCTTCCATGACCATCGACCTTCGCTCCGACACCGTCACCCAGCCGACCCCAGCCATGCGCCGGGCGATGGCCGAGGCCCCGGTGGGCGATGACGTCTATGGAGAGGACCCGTCGGCGCGACTCCTCGAGGAGCGGGCGGCGGAGCTCCTCGGCAAAGAGGCGGCGCTCTTCGTGCCGAGCGGCACCATGGCCAACCAGGTCGCTCTCCAGCTCCACTGCCGCCCTGGCGAAGAGGCGATCATCGGGGAGAACTCCCATGTCTTCCTCTACGAGTGCGGCGCGGCGGCGGCCTTCGGTGGGGTGACCCTGGTGCCTGTGGGGACCGGGGGGCTCTTCGATGCCGCCCAGATGGAGGCCGCGATCAAGGAGGACCACTACTACCTCGCCCCGTCGCGGTTGGTTTGGGTCGAAAATACCCACAACGTCGCCGGGGGGCGGGTCTTTCCCCAGGACCAGATCGTGGCCCTCGCCGATCGCGCCCGGGCCCGGGGCCTCTCGCTTCACCTCGATGGCGCGCGCATTTGGAACGCAGGCATTGCGACGGGGCTGCCCCTCGACGTCCTCGCCGCGCCCTTCGACACGGTCAGCGCGTGTTTTTCGAAGGGCCTCGGGGCGCCCGTCGGCTCGGTCATCGCCGGACCCCGCGAACTCATCGAGGTTCGAGCCCGGCGCATCCGGCGGATGTTCGGTGGGGCCATGCGCCAGGTCGGCCTGCTCTGTGCGGCGGCCCATCACGCCCTCGACCACCACCTCGGACGTCTCGCGGCGGACCATGAAAACGCGGCCCTCCTGGCCCGCGGCCTCGCCGACGTCCCGGGCATCACCTGCGACGCCGCGGCCGTCGAGACCAACATCATCAACTTCGACGTCGCCGACATCGCGGGGGGGGCCAGCGCCTTCGTCACCCGGGGCCGGGCGGCGGGGGTCCTCGTCGGGGCGATCGACGACCAACGGGTTCGTGCCGTGACCCACCTCGACGTCGACCGGGCTGCGGTTCTTCAAGCCGTCGAACTTCTCTCGGGCGCCGTGGGCAAGATGGGCAAGATGGGCTGACCCTTGCTCCGTGCCTTTTTCATTTTCGTGACGGCGGCGTTGGTCTCGCTGATCGCGTCCGCGTGCGTGCCGACCTTGTCCCAGCCCCGCGGCGATGCGCATCTCGCGTCCCTCGCCCGCGCGGACCGTCTGCACGCCGCTGACGATTT
>JAFDCW010000054.1 GCA_019312705.1 Deltaproteobacteria bacterium | reverse complement strand
GTCCCGGTGAACGAGGCCGTCGCCGTCCTTCGGGGCATCGCCGAGGGTCTCCCCGGCGACGAGCTCCATCACGACGTAGACCCGGCCTTCGTGGGTGCCGACGTCGTAGACGGCGACGACGTTTGGGTGCCGCAGTTGGGCGAGGGCCTGAGCCTCGCGCACGAGGCGCTGGGCTTGGTGATCCTTGGCGTCCGCCGAGAGCAGCATCTTGACGGCGACCGACCGCCGGAGCCGAGGGTCCCAGCCTTCGTAGACCACGCCTATCGCCCCGGCCCCGAGCTGACGGCGGATCTCATAGTGGCCCACGCGTTCCGGTAGATCCGCGGTGTCACCGGGGCGACCCACCCCCGCGACGTCCCCTGGGCCGGCTCCTCGCGCCCGCTCTGGAGCATCCTCCACCCAGCGAGTATACGCATGTCGCGTCTAGTGCGTGATCCAGAGCCACGGAAGGTTTCTCGCTCGTTCCACGGCTCCCTCGCGGCGTCAGGAAACCTCGAAAATGCGGTGCATTTCCATCGTCTTCCTTCCTTGCGAGGAAACCGCGGCCCGTCGCGATACTCCCTCCCGTGACTCTGCATCACACACTAGGGTGCTGAAGCCCTCAGGGGGCGTTCCTGGCGAAGCCACTGCATCCCGCCGCTTGCACCACGACGCGGCGAGCCACATGGACTAGCCTGCGAGTGATGTTCGGGGGCCTACGACAAGTCCGACCGGGGGAGCGCCGGAACACCCTGGCCGCGGCGCTGAGCCTCTTCGCCATCATGGCGTCCCACGCGCTCCTCGAGACGGCCCGCGACGCGCTCTTCCTCGCCCACATCGACGCATCGCAGCTGCCCTTCGTATACATCGGAGTGGCCGCCGCCGCGTTCGCCGTGTCCGCCCTCCAGGTGCGAAGCCCGGCGGGGCGAGCGGCCCTCTCCTCCTGGCTGGTGATCTCGGGGCTTGTCACCGCGGGGTTCTATTTCCTCGTCGGCACCGGCCAATGGGTGCTCTATGCACTCTATGTATGGACCGCGGTGATCGTCACCGTGGCGCTGACGCAGATATTCATTCTGCTCGGGGAGCGTTTTACGGCGAGCCAAGCCAAGCGTCTCTATTCCGTGATCGGCACCGGCAGCGTTCTCGGAGCAATCGCCGGGTCCGGGCTCGCGGGCCTGCTCACGACCGTCATCACGCCGCTACAACTGTTGCTCGTTGGGGCGAGCACCCTAGTCCTCGCTGCGGTCGGGCCTCTCACCCTGTCTGCGGAGAACAAGCAACGTCCGGAGGCGGTCGACCCCGATGCCCAGAAGCTCTCGCCGATGTGGAGCGCCAAGACAACGCTGCGTCATCCCTACGCCCGCAGGGTCGCCCTGTTGATGTTGCTCGGCACCTTGACCTTCACCCTCGTCGACTTCCTCTTCAAGAGCGCGGCGAGCGCGGCGGTGCCCGCCGACGAGCTGGGCTTCTTCTTTGCCCGGGTCTACTTCGTACTCAACCTCGGCTCACTGTGCGTGCAGCTTCTGGTCGTGCCCTGGGTGATTCGCGTCGGCGGCCCCACCCGGGCCCTCGCGGTATTGCCGTCCCTCCTGCTTGCAGGCGGGGTGGGAATACTGCTGGGCGGCGGCATCGTGGCCGGACTCGCGCTCAAGGGGGCCGACGCCACCCTGCGCCACTCGCTTCATCGAACGGCGAGCGAACTGCTCTATGTGCCGATGAGCAGCCAACTGCGCCGCGCGTCCAAAACGTTCACCGACATCGCCGGGCACCGGGGCGGACAGGCCGCGGCGTCGCTCATGATCCTGGCGATCGCCGCTCTCGGCGTCGACCCCATCTACATCGGCGCAGCAATCGTCCTCCTCGCCGGCGCCGCAGTGGTCACGGCGATGGAGCTGCGCCGGCACTACCTCGACGTCTTCCGCGGGACCCTCGCCGACGCAGCAGAACACAAACGCTTCGAGTTCCCCGAGTTGAGTCTCGCAACCCTCGAATCGCTGCTGGGCACGCTCAACAGCGTCGATGACAAGCGCGTGCAAGTCGCTCTGGAGCTATTTGCCGAACAGGGGCGCGCCCACCTGATCCCGTCGCTCATCCTGTACCACCCGGCCCCGGACGTTCTGGCCAAGGCCCTCGAGTTGCTCGCGGACTCCGGCCGGACCGATTTCCTTCCGCTCGCCGACCGACTGCTCGACCACGAGTACGCCCATGTGCGCGCCGCCGCGCTGCGTGCGCGCATGAAGCTGGCTCCGGACGAGGCGCTGCTGCGCCGCAAGGTCGAGGTGACCTGTCCGGTCGTCCGAGCGACGGCCCTGGTTGGCCTCACATCTGGCGGGTTCACCACGGTCGCAGAGACGGGTGAGTACCTCGATGATGTCGTCGAGCACGGCAGTGACGTCGCCAAGGAGGCCCTCGCCCGCGCGATTGGCTATGGACCGGGGCTCGCCCACGACGATTACCTGATGAAGCTCGCGCAGAGCGATCGGGATGACGTACTGCTCTCGGTGGCGCGGTCGATGGGCAAGGCCCCGACGCCGAGGTTCGTCCCGCGCCTCGTCGACATGCTGCCCCGGAGGCTGGTGCGCGAGGAAGCTCGCAAGACCCTCGTTGGGCTCGGCGAAACGGCCCTGGGCATGCTCGACGGCACCCTCGCAGACGAAGGCGAGGACCTGCGCGTCCGTTTGCAGATTCCCAAGACGATTGCGAGGTTCGCGCCGCCACGCGCGGCGCGGATCCTCGTGAAGCAGCTGGCGGAGGTCCGCAACGGGGCCGTGCGCTACCGCGTGCTGCGCGCCCTGAACCGCCTCGTCGGCGACAACCCCACCCTGAAATTCGACCGACCTCCCATCAAGGCCGCCCTCGAACGAGAGCTCTCGACCGCCTACCGATTCCTCGATTGGCGGCTGGCCCTCGAGCGCGACGGGGGTCGAAACGCCGGGCCCACCTCCACGGCCCACGGATTGCTCGTCAAGATGCTCCGCGACAAACACGAAAATGCGCGCGAGCGGATATTTCGCCTGCTGGGCATCTTGCACCCCCACCAAGATGTACAAACCATCTTCCGTGGCCTCGGGAGCTCACGGGCCGACGTGAGCGCGAGCAGCCAGGAGTTGCTCGAGAGCTTCGTCGCGCCGAACCTCCGCGGGGCGGTCTCCGGGCTCATCGACGACATTCCCGACGCGCAGCGCCTGCGGTCGGCTGGGACGCTTCACACCCCCACAAACCTCTCCTACGTGGACTTGCTGCGGGAACTGCTCGACGCCGACAGCGACTCGCTGCGCAGCCTCGCCGTCTATCACATCGCGGAACTGCGCCTGTCCGAGCTGAAGCCGACGGTCGAGGCGCTCGAGCCCAAGCCCGACACGTTGCTTGCCACGGTCGTGCGCAACGCGGTCTCCGTCCTCGCCGTCGAACCGGAGGCTGCGCCATGATCGACCCCGCCCTCGACCAGGCATTCCAAATCGGCATGGGCGAAGCTCGGGTCCGCTTCCCGACGACCTTGGACCGGCTGATTCATCTACGCACCCTGCCGAACCTCGGCAGTCTCGCCAGCAGCGGTCTGACCTACATCGCCGCCCACGCCAACGAGCGGCACTACGAAGCAGGAGAGCTGGTCTATCGGCCGGAGGAGCCGGTCACGACAGTGCATTTGATCGTCGAGGGGGGCATCCGCGTCGAACAGGAAGGACTGCACCTCTTCGACGCAGTCCCGCCGTTTGCCATGGGCTTTTTCCCAGTGATCGCGAAGTCGCCGGTGGGGCAGAAAGCCACGGCTCTCGAACCGACCGTGACCCTCGAAATCTCCCAGACCGACCTCTTCGAGATCTTCGAGGACGACTTCGGTTTCCTCGAGAACGGCCTGCGTCAGCAGTCACGGCAGCTTGCAGAGACCCAACGCGAGCTCGAGAGCCGAGGTCTGCTGAAGCGCAGCGAGCCCGAAGAGCGCCCCTACCCCGAGGAGCCCCTCGACTTCATCGAACGCCTCGAGTTGACGCGGCGCGGCCCCTACAACGCGGTCAACCTCGAGCCCCTCGTACAGCTCGCGCGCCTCGCCGAGGAAGTGCGCTACGAGCCGGGCGATGTGCTTTGGGAGGCAGGGGAGCCCTCGACCTGGGGCGTGCGCATCATCTACGGAGTCGTCAACTGTACGGCTCCGGAGAGGAGCTTTCGGATGGGCCCGGACTCCGTCCTGGGCATGATCGAATCAAACGGCCTCATGCCCCGCAGCTACCGGGCGGTCGCCGAAACCCGGGTCGTCGGCCTCACGGAGAGGTCGGACGTACTGCTCGATATTCTCGAGGACCACCCGATGGTGGCGATGGGCCTGCTCAAGTTCATGGCCGGCGCCCTGATCGACAACTCCCTCCGGATCGCCAAGGCCCGGCTGACCGACCCGACCGAGTGAATGCCAAAAACCAGGCAAGTCTTCGCCTATACGGTGGGCCCTACGTTCGAGGCCACGAAAGCGTCGACCCGAGCCCACTCGGCGTAGAGCCAGGTGCTCAGGTCGCCGTGCAGAGGCTCAGCCGAGTCACCACAAGACGTCTGCGACGGGCCAGCCCGACGAGAAGCGCGAGCGGCAGCCAGACGGGCAAGCCGACCCACATCAGGGCCCAGACCAGCGACAAGGCCGGGATCGTCGCGAAGCGTCTAGGAAGCATGACGAGACCAGGATACGCGAAGACGACGGCTCCCGAGGTTCGCGCTGCCGCCTCGACGCCTGAGAGTCGGCGGTCGGAGTTCGACGCGGCAACGAGGTGATACGCTCCCCGGACTCACGGCTTCAGCATCTGAGCGCCGTGACGACGGATCGACGTCGACTACCCCGGAGCACCATCATGAAGCTACGAGATCTGCTGACTCTCCTCGGAGTGGCCGCTGCGACCACCCTATGGCTGACTGCATGCGACGGTTCCTCCGACCCGGACGGGGGAGTCTCCACGGATACGGGTGTGGGCGCGGTCGATTCGAGCAGTGGCGACTCGAGCCCGGGAGACGCGGGCGCTACCGACTCGGCGGCGACAGACGCGGGGCCACGCGACTCAGCCACAGCAGATGCCGGCGCTTCCGACTCGGCCACAGCAGATGCCGGCGCTACCGACTCGGCCGCAGCAGATGCCGGCGCTTCCGACTCGGGCACAGCAGATGCCGGCGCTTCCGACTCGGCCGCAGCAGATGCCGGCGCTTCCGACTCGGCCACAGCAGATGCCGGCGGGGGGTTCGGAACGGCGATGAGCTTCTTCGTTTCGACCACCCCGGTCTTCGATACCGTCGGGTCCGCGACCACCGGTGACGTGACCGGCGACGGCAACCTAATTTTCACCGTCCCGGGCTCGTCTCCCCCGACGGTCCTGCGCGGGGTCGAGGCGGCCGATGGCCATTGCATGGCGCTGGCCACTGCCGCCGGCAGTCCTCGTCCGACCTGGGTAGCCTACCTGAGCACCCACGGCCTAGTGGAAGCAGGCGGCTCCGGCACCCGAGGCCCGCAGATAGACGCCCGCACCCGGATCGGCGCCGGCCCTTGGTACAATGCAGATGAAGACGTCATTACCGATTCGGCGGGAACCCCGCTGGTCAACGCCACCCTGAACGTCACCCTCGGGGTCATCCTCGGCGAGGGTCGAGGCGCCGACGCTGCGGCCAATCTGACGGCGGTGGCGGCGTACAACGCCGCGCGACCCGACCAAACTCTGTTGATCACGGAGGCCGGCACGCCCCTCGCCGTCAGCGTGCACGACATCTTCACCGGGTCTGACGGGGACGGCAGGGTCTACGACGGCGGCTATGCAGAACGCTGGGCCAGCGATGAGCGTACTCCGCCGGCGGGCGGACGCACCACATGGGGAACCTGCAACGATTGGGATTGGCAACGCTTCGGAACCGCTCCCGGCTCCGAATTCGCCCAGGTGGGCCACACCGACATTCCCACCGGAAGCTTTAGCCCGTCGTGGAACTCCGCTCACGACACCGTCGACTGCAGGCCCAGCGGCGTGAGGACCCGCGGGGGCGCAGGCCACGTGTATTGCTTCTCGCCGGATTGAAAGCGATCCGCATGGCGTCCTGAGGGGGCAATGGGGGGATAGGGACGGCAAGGCGAAAACACGGCCGAGACGTGCATCGGCGGACCGCACCGACGAGGGTCTGAGAGTGCTTGGCCTCTCTACGTCGAGCCACACAGGGCGGCATCGTGCGAAACCCGGAAGATCGTCGCGCGGCGTGCGCGGCTCGGCAACCGTGTCTCCAGGGTCGGCCGGCAGACCGTCTGCCCGGGACACGTCGCGGGAGTCGGGGCCCAGGTCGCCTGGACTCCGAGCTCTGCCTCGAGCTGGGCGGGTGTTCCGCGAACCACGATGCTCGATACGCGGGCGGGGTCCACGACGGTCACCGAGAGCCCGCGGCTGCGCAGCCGGTCCAGGAAGCGTTCGTAGTGGCCCCGATGTGCGCGGGCGACGACGCACAGGGGGGCCGTCGCGGGTGGGCAGGGGACAGTGCCCGAGGCGATCGGCACGTCGACCACGGGGGCCGCCGCCGCGTCGTCGGGGCCGCGCCTGCTCCCGCGCAGACGGAGGGTTCGTCGTTGGGATTCCGGAACGATGAGGCCGATGGTGAGTACGGTGACGAAGACACTGCTGAAGTCCATGGTGTTGCGCAGGCACATGCAGGGGCCAGGGAGCTCGACCTCACCGCTCGGTGGTGCGGTCCCTCGACACCGCCCTCCCAGCGGCGGGAACGCAAAATCCTCCGAGGCCTGGTCCGAGAAGGCGAGGGGCACGCTCTCGCCGTCCCTTCGAACAAACGTCTGGCCTTCCGCGGCGTAGAACCAGTGGCTCTTTCTGGAGCGGCCTCGCCCGTAGTCGACCTGGACTTCGAACTCCCGCACGCCATCGACCACACGTTGGCCCAGCACCTCGACCACGAGGGCGCGCTCTTCGATGGTCTCGGATCGGCTCGTCGGAAAGAACCAGAAGAACTGGCCATTGCCGCCTCGCGCGACATCGTAGACCCACCGGTTGCCGACCCGCAGCGGGAAGCGCGGATCACCGAGCTCCTCCCGAGTCTCGATGGAGGACTCTCGATGTACGGTGATGCCGCGGGCATGCGCGTCTTCGACGATGACTAGGGGACCGCTCGGTGCCGTCAGCTCTCCCGGTTGCACGACCTCCCAGAGCTCCCGTCTACCGTCGAGGTGGCTCTCTACGTCGAGAGATGCGCCTTGGTGCACCCAAGAAGCAGTCTGCGCTTCGAAGACGGGCAAGCTGCCCAACTGCACGACCCAGACAGAGTGGGCCGCGCTGCCCTGGGCCGTCAGCATGGCCGCAACGAGCGCTACCCCCGCCAGATACTGAGGCCGCCGAAACCGCGGTGCCCGCTTCACGAGCACGAGAGACACCAGGGCCACCATCAGCGAGGCGGCGAGGGACCCGCCGATCTGGGCCCCGAGGGGCGCGCCAAAGAGCTTCATCGGCGAGCGGACAACAAAGCCGAGGGCATCGGGCAGATGCGCTACGGCCGCACTGACGCTCACGCTCGCGAGCGCGAGCAATGCCAGCACCAGGCCAACCGCTCCAGGACGCCGATTCCGGGTGTGGTCGTACACCGGTGGGCAACGCAGCAGGAAGAGCGCTGCTAGGGCGAGGACCACGGCCGCAGCTGCGGTGATTGGCAGCCACGGACTGTCGAGGGTGTAGAGGTATCCGTTGCGCTCGGCCGTCCACTGCATGGTGTGCCCTCCCCTCTTACGCTCGCATCAAGAGCGACTTCCCCCAACCACGTCGTGTCCCTTATCGGGCCGACGAGGCTTGCATTGACGGCCGACCGTCATCATATGCATGGGAATGACCGGGACACCTAGCGGCACGACGGACGCCGACGCTGTGACCTCGCGTCTCGTCGGCCTCGCGCGCGACGAATGGCGGCGGCTGGTTGCGGGGACGTTTTTCCTCGCCATCGGCAGCGGCGCGGGACTGCTTTATCCGCAGGGCATTCGCATCATCATCGACGACGCGCTCACGTCGGGCGACGCGAGCATCGTCGACACCGCGGCCATCGCCCTCTTCTTCATATTCATCATCCAGGCCGTCGCCGTCGCCTTCCGCTCGGTCCTCTTCACAGTCGCCGGGGAGCGCATCGTGGCTCGCCTGAGGTCTCGCCTCTACCAATCGATCATGAACCAAGAGATCGCGTTCTTCGATACGAGCCGCACCGGCGAGCTGCTCAATCGCCTGAGTGCCGATACCCAGGTCCTGCAGAACACCGTCAGCGTCAACGTCTCGATGGCTCTGCGCGGGGTCGCCGCCTCGGTCGGCAGTATCGGCTTCCTCTTCTGGACCTCGGTCGAACTCACCGGGCTCATGCTGCTCGTCGTGCCCCCGGTGGCCATCGGCGCGGTCTTCTTTGGACGTCGGGTCCGTCGCATCAGCCGAGAGGTTCAAGACTCCCTCGCCGGGGCCAGCGAGGTCGCCGAAGAAACCATCGCGGGCATCCGCACGGTTCGGGCGTTCACCGCCGAAGCCGCCGAAGGTGCGCGCTATGACACATCGGTCGAGCAGAGCTTCGAGCTCGCCCGCCGCCGCGCCCACATCGTCGGCCGTTTCATGGGGGGCACTTCGTTCGCCGGCTACGTGGCGGCGGCGCTGGTCCTGTGGTGGGGTGGCCACCTGGTCATCGACGGCGCGATGAGCGTCGGCGAGCTGACGTCGTTCCTGGTCTACACGCTGATCACGGCCTTCAGCATCGGCTCCCTGAGCAGCCTGTGGACCGACTTGATGAAGGCCACGGGCAGCGCAGAGCGGATCTACGAGATCATCGACCGGGTGCCGACGATGCCCGTCCGGGGCGGTGAACGACCCCAGGCCCTCGAAGGCGCCCTCTCCCTCCGCGGGGTGTCGTTTCACTATCCGACCCGGCCCGACGTAACGGTCCTCCGGGACGTGAACCTCGACGTCGCCGCCGGAGAGATCGTCGCCCTCGTCGGCCCGAGCGGGTCTGGCAAGACGACCATCGCTTCCCTCGTCACGCGCCTCTACGACCCGCCGACGGGCCAGGTCACCCTCGACGGGCACGATCTCGTGGACCTCGACCCCGAGTGGGCCCGGGACCGGATTGGCATCGTGGCCCAGGAGCCCATCCTCTTTAGCGCGTCCATCGCCCAGAACATCCGCTACGCCCGCCCGGACGCGACGACCGAAGAGGTCGAGGCAGCAGCGCGCGCCGCCAACGCCCACGATTTCATCGTCGGCTTTCCCGAGGGCTACGACACCCACGTCGGCGAGCGCGGCGTGCAGCTCTCTGGCGGACAGAAGCAGCGCGTCGCCATCGCGCGAGCCGTGCTCAAGGACCCCCGGGTGCTGCTCCTCGACGAAGCCACCAGCGCCCTCGATGCCCAGAGCGAACACCTCGTAAAGGAGGCCCTCGACCGACTGATGAACGGCCGGACGACTCTCATCATCGCCCATCGCCTTTCTACGGTACGAGACGCCGACCGCGTGGTGGTCCTCGCCGAGGGCCAAATCGTGCAGTCCGGGGCACACGCGGAGCTGCTCGAAGAAGAGAACGGCCTCTACCACCAGCTGCTCGCACGCCAGCTCGCCGAGCCAGCGATGCCGGGGGCGCCGACCTCTTCTACGTAGACGATGCTGAGCGTGGTCCTCACTCGGACGAGCACGAGAGCTACCGCACTTCAGCGAGACTTTACGGCCTTGCAGTCCTGACGCGCCCACGGCAGCCAGGAGCGAGAGTCGCTCGCATGTCGCGGGGCATACTCCCCTTCGCGATGCATCAAGAACTCGTGGCGGTTCCGGGCCATAAGAGGGACTCTCCTTCGGCCGGCCGATGACCTCCACCCTATCTGAAGAACGTCGCGCATTTCTGCAGAGACGAACTGCGCGTTATGGGCTCGTCCTGGCGGCGATCGGTCTCGGCTTCTGGGCGTTGCGCGTGGCCGTGAACGTCGGGGTCGGCATGCCCGCTCCGGTCCTCGGGCCGACGATGCTCATGCACCTCGCGGGCGCGCTGCCGATGCTGCTGATCTATGCGATCAACGCGACCGGCGCCCGGTCGGAGCATTTCATTCGGTCGACTGAACTCGTACTTCTGAGTGCGAGCTGTCTCGCTTACGGCCATCTGACATTGGGCGTGCCCGCGGTATTCCGGCCTGACGCGACGCTGCTCCTGATCTTCGGCACCGCGATCCTGACGCGCTCGATCTATGTGCCCAGCGGCTGGCGATGGACGGTCGCTCTCGCATTCGTGATGGGACTCGAACTCAACTGGGTCGTGTACCAACTGCTCTCCGACCTGTCCGAGCCATTCGCAGGCGCGATGCACCACGGCGCCGTGGTCGCCGGATACGTTGAGCAGGGAGCGGCCCGGAAAGGCAACCCCGCGATCATGATGACCCTCATGGTCGCAATGTGGTGGCTCGCCTTCTCGGTGATCGCTGCGAGTGCCTCCCGCATCATCTACGGCCTCCGCCGGGCGGCTGACGAAGTGCGCCAACTCGGTCAGTACACGCTGCTTCGCAAGATTGGCGAAGGGGGGGTGGGCATGGTCTACGAGGCGAGTCACGCCATGCTGCGCCGGCCTACCGCCGTGAAGCTGCTCAAACCGGCGAACATCGACGAGATGTCGATTGCACGATTCGAGGAGGAGGTGCGCGCGACCGCCGAACTCCAGCATCCGAATACCGTGACGGTCTTCGACTACGGCCGCACCCCCGACGGCGTCTTCTATTATGCGATGGAGCTCGTTCGGGGGGGGACCCTGACCCGGTTGATCGAAACGGACGGGCCAATGCGCCCGGCCCGGGTGCTGTCCATCCTGCACCAGATGGCGAGCGGCCTCGCGGGCGCCCACGCGGCGGGGCTCATCCACCGAGACGTCAAACCCGACAACGTGCTGCTCACGCCGGTTGCCGGCCATGGCGAAGTCGCGAAGCTGGTGGACTTTGGTCTAGTTCGCAGGGAGGCCACGGGCCCCGGTATCACCATGGAGGGGTCGATTGTCGGCACGCCGCAGTATCTCGCGCCCGAGACGATTCGCGGAGAAGGGGCCGACGCGCGCAGTGACATCTACGCCCTCGGAGGCGTGGGGTTCTTCCTGCTGACGGGTGAGCATGTATTCAACGCCAAGACCATCGTCGAGGTCTGCAGCATGCACCTGACGAGCGAACCGGACCTACCTTCGGCGCGCCTCGGCAAAGCGCTGCCCGCAGGGCTCGACGAGCTCATCGTTCGCCTGCTGGCCAAGTCCCCGGACGATAGGCCCGCCTCGGCCCTCGAGGTACAGGGGGCCCTCGAAGCGATCGATGGTTTTGGCGAGTGGACACCGGAGGACGCGCGGCGCTGGTGGGCGGAGCTCGGTCCCGCTGTGATGGCTGCAACGGGCGAGGCCGCGGGCTCCGCCAGCACCAAGGCCCTCGCCATCGACCTCGGCCGTCGCACTTGAGTTCTCACGC
>JAFDCW010000584.1 GCA_019312705.1 Deltaproteobacteria bacterium | reverse complement strand
CGTTGGCTACAAAGCCACCGACGACTTCGGACAGTTCGTGGTGGAAGTCTATGGGGTCGACCAGGTCGAGGCCGCGTCGATCAGCAGCCTCATGGCTTGGATTCGTCCCGTCGCTGCTTTGTTTGCTGGCTGGCTGGCCGATCGGGTGCTCTCGTCGAGAGTCATCCTCGGAGGCTTCGCCGTGTTGGCGGCGGGCTTTGCATCCCTGGCCCTCATCGATGTCCAGCCGACAGCACTGTGGGTATTCGTGTCCCAGCTCGTCATCGCCTGCATTGCCGTCTACGGTTTGCGCGGCGTCTACTTCGCCCTCTTCGAGCAAGCCAAAGTGCCCACCGCGGTCACCGGAACGGCCGTCGGCATCGTCTCGGTCGTCGGGTACACCCCCGACATCTTCGTGGGACTCGTCCTCGGCCACTACCTCGACACCTACCCAGGAGCACAGGGACATCATCTCTTCTTCGGCTTTGTCGCCGGTGCTGCCGTCGTGGGTCTGGTGGCCACAGCCGCCTTCAGCTGGCTCGTCCGAAGCAGCCGCCCGTCCTTCTCATAGGCCGGTCATCTCGCCTCCGCCACGAGATGTGCATGTCGCACCACACCGTGTGCAGCACCATGCGCACACTCGTCGGAACAGACGCGAAATCCCCACGGCTTTTGCCTCGGCACGCGCCTTGTATGGGCTGTGCGCCATGAGCGAACGCGAAGCACGGTTTGCATTCCATGCGGGCCTCGAGTGGGGCGACAGCGAGATCGCATACCGCTTCGGCCTGGCCGAGTCGGCGGTGAGCTCGCACCTCACGGCAGACCTCGGCGACAAGGGGCTGCGATGGGAAGACGTCGAGCCCTATGGCAGCATCGGCGTGCCGCTGCGCTCCCGATGGCGCCTCGACGAGCTCATCGGCGAGGTCGACGAGTACTTCGATCTCGGCGCCGTCATTCCCCGCGGCGCCGTCGTCTTCGACGTCGGCGCGAACATAGGCGCCTTCGCCCTCGCCGCCGCCCGGCGCTGCGACAGCCAGTTCGAGCTCTATTGCTTCGAGCCGGTCCCTCCGATCTTCCGGGCGCTCACCGCAAACAGCCAGCAGAACGCGCTCCTCGCCGACGTGAAGACCAATCTCTTTCAGATCGCCCTCGGCGCGGATCCCCGCACGACCGGAGTCAACCTGAGCTACTTCCGATCGCTGCCGACCGATTCGACCATCGACATCGACAGCAAGCGCCGCGACTTCGAGGCCTTCTTCGCGCACCACGGCAGCGAGCTCCGCAAGAAGGCCGCGCCCATCGTGTCCGATCCGGTCGCCCGCGCCATGGGGGCGTTCGTCACCTGGATGCCCACCGGCGCCGTCGGGCATTGGGTCTCCGACCGCGTCAGCGGACGCGTCGAGTACGAGTGCCCCATGACCACCCTCTCCACCGTCGTCGATCAACACGACGTTCGCCGCATAGACCTCCTCAAGGTCGACGTCGAAGGCGCCGAGCTCGACGTCCTCCGCGGGATCCACGACGCCCACTGGGCGCTCATCGATCAAGTCGTCCTAGAGGGCCATGACCACGACGGCGAGCTCGACACGATCCGGAGCATGCTCGTCCGCCAGGGCTTCGAGATCGTTCGCCTCGATCGCCCGAACGCCGCCGTCGACCAGGGGCTGCCGAGCTTTCTCATCTACGCGCGGCGGCCGGCCTAGGGGCTCAGGGCTGTGAGTAGAGCTCGGCCGACGGCGCTGCCGGTCAGGGCGCGCCCGGGGGCAGTGCAGGTTCTTCGAACGCGCTGCACTTGATGGGAAGACCCGAGGTCGGCGACGAAGCATCGGCGAGCCTCGCGCAGCGCAGCGAAGAACTCGGCCTTCGGCACGGCGAAGCCCATGAAGCCGCCGCCGTGTACCGTGTGCCGGTGGTAGGCAGCAGCCCCCGCCGGCGCGACCACGTTGTAGAAGCTGTTCACATACACGTGGTCGCCGACGATGGGCATCTCGCCTTCGCCGCCGCCGCTGCGAATCTGGAACTTCCCTGACGCGTCTCGACGGAGGAAGAGCAAGGCCCGCTGGCCTACTCGGTAGGGGGCCCAGCGGGCGGCGCAGGTCCAATCTGTGAAGCGTTGGACCTCGATCTCCGGGGTCGTTATCTGTCCCGTGATCAAATCGTCGATGCGCAAACTGAATGACGTTGCCGAGAGGCTCACCACTTCGCCCGCCACGATGACGTCGGATCCGAGGACGAGGTCGTTCAGCGCGGGTGGTGAGTAGTCCGCGGCGGCCGCCGCCGGAGAGAGGGCGAAGAGCAGCAAAAGGGGGCCGAGAAGCAGGCGGTGCGTCATCTCTCCCTCATACGTCGCGCCGCTCCTCCGCCTTCCCGGCGATGGGTACACGGCGACGGCGACGGCGCAGCGACAGGATCCAAAGGGCCAGAACGAAGGCGAGCGGCAAGGGCGCTGGCCCGCCCGCGGCCGAGCAGCTCCCACATCCTCCATCGGCAGCGGCTGTCTGGGCCGCGGTCTCAGCCACGGGCATCGTCTGCTCGGGCGCGACCTCCGGCTCGGGGACAAAATCGGCTCCGACCTGGGTCAGACCGAGCGCCGGAAGGGGCTGCTTCAAGAGCGCGGCGAGCTGGACGCCGCCGCGCGCCTGGGTGCCGAGATTCGTCGCCGCAGCCAGAGTACTGCGGTCGCCATCTGGACTCTGGTCGGACGGCGGCCCTCCCCACATGCCGCGCCGCGGCGAGTCGCACGCGACCTCGCCCTCCCACGCGTGTCGGATGATGTATCGGCCTTGGAAGTTGTTTGCACCCGAGTGGCTCGCCTCGGTCGGCAGCTCGCCGGCCGGTCCCACGCCCCGACCACCCGCGATGGCTGGCGCCGGCCGCAAGACGAGATCGGCTCCGAGCTCACCCCGGCCATAGCGGTAGTGAAGACGCGTCAGGACAAACGCCTGAAGCTGTGCGGACTGTCCGGACATGCCCCCGAAGCGACCGACGCCTGACGTCCCCTGAGAGGTGGCCAGCAGGTGCAGAGGCTGAGTCACCTCGACGGGACCCTCCCCCCGGGGGAAGACCCAACGGCCGACGGCGGCTTCGAGGCAGACGCGAAGCCCATCGTGATCCAGCCCCGTGACCGAGGCGTTCTCGGCCATGCCCGCCGCTGAGATGCGAAAGTGCAACGTCGGGTGCACCGTCGCTTCGAGCATCGTCCGTCCGGCGAGCTGCGACTCGTGGCAGAAGCGCACCTCGTTGATGTGCCGGCGCACGATCCGGCGCACGACCTCTACCGATATTCGCTCACTGCTGAGCGTCGGCGGACCGCTCCTCGCAGAGCCTAGCCAAGCGTTCCTTCTCGGGGAGCCCGGTGGCCCGGCGCGGTGGTCGGAGCTGCCCGTGCCGAGCGCCACGTCGGCGCCGAGAGTGAGCAGGTCGCGCTCGCTGAGCACGGGCCCCGGACAGGGGTCACAACCGGTCGCCTGCCAGGCGTACTCGGTGACGACCGCGCCCGGGTGCTGCTCGATGGTCTTGTCGAATAGCGCAGCGTAGAAGCCACCGAACGACTCGCGTACGCCGTCCGCGACCTCGAGATTGGTCGGGATGTTCACGTTTTCGTAGCTCGCAGCTTCGTAGCGCAGGTTTCGCCCGAGCACGTGAACGATGAGGTCCTGGGTGCCGGAGGAGTTGAGCATGCCGAGCCGGATTGGGAGCGAAAAATCCTCGCTCTGGTAGTGAACCCTCAGCGGAGAGAGCAGAGCGCGCCCATCTTCGAAAGTGACCTTGGTGACGTCGACCTTGGCGACGAAGAACTTCATGCCGGACTGCACATATGGCGCGAGCGCCGCGCCTGCTCCATCGGGGATCGCGTAGCCGTTCTGACGCAACCACGTATCGAG
>JAFDCW010000053.1 GCA_019312705.1 Deltaproteobacteria bacterium | reverse complement strand
CATGCGCTGAGCGAGTTCGTCCCGGCCCTTGGCGCTCACCTCGGGGGCGTCTAGGTCTCCGGCGGCGTCATAGTGGAGCGCAAGCGCGAGGTGGGTGGGGTTCACGACCAGGACATCCGCGTCCCGCACCGCTTCGAGGACTCCGTGGGCCACGACCTCTCGGTGCACCCGCTCACGCTCGCGCTTTTGCTGAGGGTCACCCTCGGCCTCCTTGTACTCACGCTTGACGTCATGCTTGCTCATCATCTGGTCCTGGCGATAGCGCCAGCGCTGATAGAAGACATCCAGCACCGCGATGCCCGCCATCGCCAGCCCGACCCGGACGAGCAGACGAACGACGAGGGTGCCTCCCGCCGAAAGCGCCACGCCCGCGTCCTGGCGAGCGAGGCCGACGACCCCCCGGAGCGACTCCCGGAGCGTCAGGTAGACGACCACCATCACGACTAGAACGATGAGCAGCGACTTGGCGAGCTCGACGAAATTCTTCTGGGAGAAGATGCGCCGGACCCCAGCTATCGGGTCGAGGCGAGAGAGCTTCGGGGACATGGGCTCGAAGGTGAGTAGAGGACCGACCTGGAGTACCTGGACGAAGGCTCCGATGATGACCGCGACCGCGAGGATCGGGGCGATGATGGACAGGGTCACGCTAGCGCTCGCCTCGAGGGCGGGGACCAGGGCGCCTCGGCCGCCGCCGAAACCCGCTACGGCCACGAACCAGGCGCTTTTGAGTTTGGCGAAGGCACTCTCGCCGGTCCACGAGAGCACCCCCGCGGTGGCGAGGAGAATGCCCGCTGAAGTCGCCTGGCGGCTCTTCCAGACCTCCCCCCGCTTGCGCGCTTCGCGCAGCTTTTTTGCTGTGGGCTCTTCGGTTTTTTCCTCGTCAGCCATTGGCGCGCCCGGGGGCAGGGGCAGAGTAGCCCCTTATCGGAGCCGCTCCCCACCGGTTGTGTACGAAGGCATATTTCCCAACCACCACCCGCAGAAAGGGGCCAGAGTGGAGCCATGCGATGGTCGCGGCGCACCGCCTTTGCCGGCGAAGACAACCCGCTGGCCGTCGCGATCGCCGAGGCGCGGCGGGCCGGGCGTTCCCCGACCGACCTCACGGTGAGCAACCCGACGCGGGCCGGCCTGCCCTACGACCGGGACGCGATCCTCGCTCCCCTCAGCTCGGCCGACGGGCTCCGGTACGCGCCGGAGAGCCTCGGCACCCGGGAGGCGCGCCGCGCCGTCGCCGAGACCTTCGGTGTGCCCGCCGGGCGCGTGGTCATCACCGCCTCCACCAGCGAGGCCTACGCCTTTCTATTGAAGGTCCTGTGCGATCCCGGGGACCGGGTCCTGACTCCTCAGCCGAGCTACCCGCTCCTGGCCCACCTCGCGAAGCTCGAAGGGGTCGCCCTGTCACCGTACGACTTGCGCTTCGACGGCCGCTTCTACGTCGATCCGGCCTCGGTTCGGCAGGCGATGGGCTTCGGCGCCCGGGCCGTGCTGGCAGTGAGCCCCAACAACCCCACCGGGTCGTACCTGGACGCCGATGACCTCCGCGCCCTCGATGCCGCAGGCGTGCCGGTCGTGGTCGACGAGGTCTTTCACACCTACCCCCTCGAGGGAGCGGCAGCGACCGCCCGGGAGACGGCCTTCTCGATGCAGCGGCCCCGCGTGGTGGTCGGTGGACTGTCCAAGCTCGCCGGGCTCCCGCAAATGAAAGTGGGATGGATCCTCGTCGGCGGGGACGACGCCTTCGCGAAGCCGCTCCTCCAACGCCTCGAGGTCGTGGCCGATGCCTACCTCTCGGTGAGCACGCCGGCGCAGCTCGCCCTCCCCCTTTGGCTCGCGCGCCGGGAACAAACGGTGTCCGCCATCCGCACCCGGACCCGCACGAACCTCGAGACCCTCCGAGCGCTGCTCCCGGAAGACTCCGCGATCTCCGTGCCCGAGGTCGAAGGCGGTTGGTCTGCCTGCCTCCGGGTACCGCGCACCCGAAGCGACGAGAGCTGGGCCCTCCGGCTCCTCGAAGCCGACGACGTCCTAGTCCAGCCCGGTTACTTCTACGACTTCGAAGACGGCTGGCTGGTGGTCAGCCTCCTGACCCCAGCCGACGACTTCCGGACCGGCGCAACGAAACTCATCGCCCGCATCGATCAGGAAGCGTGACCGCGCGCCTCATTGGGAAATCGCGTCCCCTTGCGTCAGTCGCCGAGCGCCCCCGCAGGGGCAGGCCGAAGGAATACCAAAGGTATTTCGAGGTCTGCCCCGAGGAGGAAAGCCGGTTGCAAGAAGGCGAAAGGGCGACGTAGTCGACCGGAGCCGGATTGCCACCGAAGGCGAATGGCGTGAGGGGGCGTGATTTCTAGAGGCGCATGCCGGTGAAGGTGCCCGCTACGTCCCCCGACTCGCCGGAGGCTTCGCCCCAGCCGCCCATCCAGATGCCGTCGGTGAGGGTCGTCGCGGTTCCGTCAGGAAGCGGGTTGCCGGCGGTGACCGTACCCTGAAGGGTCAAGACCCCCTCGGCACCGATCAACCCGTCGACGCCGACGTCGAGGAAAGTACCAGCCGTCGTGAGGCCGGTGCGGCAGGCGTCGGCGTACTGCGTGGCCGACAAGATCCCGACGCTGCCCGCGAGCGAGGCTCCAACCGAGTCGCAGTCGATCCAATCGGCGAGCATGGCGGCGCTCGATGTGTAGCCGAGGAGCGGGAGGATCTCGTTGACGTAGATGTAGCGAACGAGCACACCGAAATCGAGATCGAAGCCGTGCATCGGCAGCTCGACCTGGTTGCCGTCGACGATGATCATGATCTCGCTGCTCCGCGGGCGAGAGCCGAGGCCGGCGGCGAGCACGTCGAACGACCGCTCGTGGGCGACCCCGTCGAGGTCGTGGAGGGTGACCTTCATGTCGAGGAGCTCGTGGATGAAGGTCGCTGCGCCGTCCGAGGGCTGGTCGACGGTCAGCCGCGAGCTGAAACGCGCCTGGTTGATCGCCCGGGCGAGGTCGCCGGCGATCACGCCCCAGGTGGTGACCGAATCCGGGAGGACCATCGCCACCTGGTTGTTGATCAGGTTCTGGGCAGGGATCGCCGCGTCCTCCCAAGCGCCGCAACCGAAAGTGAGGCGCCGTTCGGCACCGTCCCAGGACCTGAAATTCTGCAGGTAGAGGGCGCTGATGTCGCCCTGGCGGTGGTTGTCCTCGGAGCAGGTGTCGTATTCCTCCCCCGCCCTGCACTCCCAAGCGCAGGTCTCACGCATCGCAAAGTCTACGAGGAAGGCCCCCGGGTCCTGCCCGTAGTCCATCGTCGCTTCGTTCCCGTCGATGGCGGCGTCGTCCGTGAGCTCGTCGATGAGGTCGACCCCCTTGCGCACGCTGCCGGGAAGCGCCTCGGCGAAGTCGAAGGAGTTTTCGAGTTCGTAGATGCCTTCCACGATGAGCTGAATCTCGATGTCCTCGATGGCCACGCCAACCCGAGTCTCGGCCGCGTTGGTGACCGCGATGCCCGCGGTGCAACCGAAGCCGGTGACCGTACCGGCCTCCTTGGCCTGGACGGCGACGGTGTAGCTGCTGCCCACCGCCACGGGCACGAAGCCAGGGCTCTGGGACAGGCGCGTTACGGGAGTCGCGGCGACGAGGGCGGTCGGCAGGGCCGCGGGGTCGAAGCTCGAGCACGGCGTCCCGTCGAAGAGGAAGGCCTCGTAGGAGTCGAAGGGCGCTGCGCCCGAGCCGGTGTAACCGATGTCGACTCGGATGGAACCGGAGTCTTCGTCGGTGACCGCGATCTGGAACTCGAGGCCATCGCCGAGGGGCGGGGTCACCCGAACCGTGAAGCTCGCCGGGCCGGCACCCGCGGTGAGTCCGATGGTCGACATGCCCGCGCCGTCGGTCTGGGACTGCCGGGCCTCGATGATCGAGTCCCCGGCGAAGCCGTCGATCTCCCAGTCGAGGGAGGCGCCGCTCACGACCGTCCCGTCCGCCTGTTCGTAGCGGACCGTCAGGTCGGTCCGGTCATTGAAGCGCAGCGCTTGGGTGAGGTCGGAGATTGCGACCAGGTGGGCGCCCTCCGTGGGCATGGTCGTCGTGCCGGGGCCGTCGCTGCAGGCCGTCAGAAGCGGAGAGACGAGGAAGGATGCGGCAAGCAGGAGGGGGATATAAGATCGCATGAAGGGAAGCATAGCTCCCTCGCCGGGGGAGGTCCCGATCTCAGCGGCAATATTCGCCCCCGGAGGGCCTCACCAGTCGCGAATTTTGCCGCGTTTGCGCCCAGGGGCCCGAGAAAACGGCGCAATGTCGAGGCCGTCGCGCTCTCCCCGGGCGAGGCGCCGGGCCCCCGCGTAGGCGATCATCGCGGCGTTGTCGGTACACGAGGCAAAGGGTGGCACGTGCACCGTCACCCCAACCTTCGCGGCCGCGTCCCGGGCATGTTGCCGAAGCCCGCTGTTCGCTGCGACCCCGCCCGTCAGGACCAGATGGCCGACGCCGGTCATCTCGCACGCCGCGAGGGCCTTGGTGACCAGAGAGTCGACGACCGCGTGTTGAAACGACGCGCACACATCGGCGAGGGCCCCGTCGTCCTCCGGAACCCCGTGCGCCTTGACGTGATAGGCGACCGCCGTCTTGAGCCCCGAAAACGAGAAATCGATGTTCCCTTTCTTTGCCATCGGCCGGGGGAAATCGAAGGCGAGGCCGTCGCCCTCGCTGGCGAGGCGGTCGATGACTGGCCCCCCGGGGTAGCCGAGGCCGAGGAGCTTGGCCGCCTTGTCGAAGGCTTCGCCGGCGGCGTCGTCGCGGGTCTGACCGAGGAGGAGAATGTCCTCCTCACTGCGAACTTCGTAGAGTGCGGTGTGGCCGCCGCTGGCGAGCAGCGCCACATAGGGCATCGGCGGCGGCGGCGGGTCATCGTCGCCCCGACGCAGATGCACCGCGAGCAAGTGTCCATCGAGGTGGTTGACTCCGACGATGGGCAGGCCACGGGACCAGGCGATGGCCTTCGCTGCCGACAACCCCACGAGCAGCGCCCCGACTAGTCCGGGGCCGTTGGTGACGGCTATCGCGTCGACGTCGTCGAGGCCCCGCGGCAACTCGGCGACGGCTTGTTCGATGACCGGCAAGATGGCCCGGAGGTGCGCCCGCGAGGCGAGCTCCGGCACCACCCCCCCGTAGGGCGCGTGTTCGGCGATCTGGCTGGCGATCACGTCGGAGATGACCTCGCCATCGGGGCGAACGACGGCAGCAGCGGTTTCGTCACAGGACGACTCGATTCCGAGCACGTTCATGAGGTCACCGGGGGGATCGATGGGTGGGTCACTGGCGTCCGAGATACCACAGCCCGAAATGGCCGCCGGTCGTTTCGTCACCGCTGCCGACGATGACGCGCACCTCGAGGGAGTCGTCGTCGATGAGGGAGATGAAGACCACGGGATCTCGGCCCGCGAGGGGGCCCGCCGTCGGCCTGGTCGCGTAGATGTAGTTCCGTACGCGGCCCATGCCCGGAAAGTCGTACTGGCTCAGCAGGTCGTGCTCGAGGGGCGCGATGATCTCGAGGGCTGTGTCGTCGAACGCGTCGTACCCGCGGGTCGTAATGAACCCCGGCGGCCCGGCCGCGGGGTGCGCTGCAAAATCGCGGATCTCGAGTTCAGTGCCCTCGGGGAAACCACTGAGAATGAAGTCGGGCGTGTTGTCCCCGACGACCTTGCCGGACCAAGCCCCATCGTAGTCGCGAAGGTCGTTGCACCCGGCGAGGCCGAAGGTGAGCAGAGCGGTCGCCGCCAAGATCTTCGAAACCCGCAAAAACGGCAAGACCCGCAAGACCCGCAAGGACTGCGGGAGCTCCGAGACCTGGGTGGGCCGGGAGTTCTGGAGTGGACGCCGCACCATGCTCCCGAAGCTTACCTCAATGAGGGCTCAGAGGCGCCGGCGGCGAAGCAATGCCGAAAGGAATGCGAAGCCGAAGAGCGCAAACCCGAGGAGCGTGCCCTGGCGACGTCCTACCGGGGAGACTGCGCAGCCTCCGCCGTCCTTGGGCGCGCGCGCCGGAGCGACACATACGTTGGTGACCCCATCGGCGGTCCGGGTGCATTCGAACCCGGCGGCGCACGCCCGGTCACGACTGCAGACCTCAGAGCAGACGGGCCCCGCCCCGGCGTCGACGCAGAGGCCGCTGATGCAGTCGGCGGGGACCGCGCAGGGCTCGCCGACGAGGCCATTATCCGGCGCGCAGACACTCGTGGGCCCGACGTCAAAGCAGCTGAAGCCAGCGGCTTCACAGCTTCCGGTGCAGGTCGCGGTGCACCAGCTGACGTCCCCTCGGGCCGCGCAGATGGGCGCCTCGGGGGAGCAGTCTTCGTTGGCCACACACCCCGAGCCGAGGTCACCTCGGAGCCCACGCACGCAGGCCCCGGTGCGGCAGTGAAAGGCGTCACCGCAATCGGGATCGGCCGCGCAGGCGCTGCTGCAATAGGAGATGCCTTCGTCGGCGAAGCACATGGCCGACCGACAGTCGGTATCGGCCGCGCAAGGCTCGCCGGCGCCGCGCAGCCCGACGACCAGATCCGCCGGCACGCAGCCGCCGCACGACCCCGGCAGCGCGGCACAGACTTCGCCAGAAATGCACCCGCCGGTATCCCCCTCGCAGGGGATCAGGCAGCGCGCGCGGCCGTCCCCAGGATCGGAACAGAAGAGACTGGCGCAATCCGAATCGACCGTGCAGTCGGCGTCATTCCCGAGAGCGGTCCCCCCGGTCGGCATGCTCCGGGGCACGCAGAGGCCATCGCACCCCGCGGTCTGCGCGCAGTAGAAACCGATGGCGCAGCCGATCTCGGGGCTGAGGGTGCCGCACTCTTCCGTGCAGACGCGGCCTACGGAAGTATCGCCGCACAAGCCCCCGACGCATTCATCGTCGGCGGTGCACGATTCACCGAGGGGAACGCAGACCTCGTCGACCTCGCCATCGCAATCGTTGTCCGCGCCGTCGCATACTTCCTCGCCGTCCGGGGCACAGGCGCCGCTCTGCTCGATGCCATCGCGGATGAATTGCTCGATGTCGTTCCTCGACCAACCGTTGTAGGCGCCCAGAGCCGTTCCACAGACCGGCTCCCGCCGGCCACTGGGGTCGAAGATGTACGACGCGACGCCGTAGATGCGTCCGTCGGGGCCGATCAATGGCCCCCCGGAGTCGCCCTGACAGACGGCCGGGTCTACGACGATCGTATTCCGGTAGACTTCGAGTACGCGTTTCTCGGTCCGCTGCTTGATGTCGTTGTTGGGGTTGGCGGGGGTCTGCCCAAAGCCGACCGCGGTGATCGTTTGGCCGGTCAGGGCGCCGGCCCCATCGAAGGCGACCTCCATCGGCGCCTGGATCGCCGGGGTGCTCAGGATCACCATGGCGACGTCAGATTCGTCTCCAGCACGGATGTCCCAGGAACCGGGAGCGGCGAGCACTTCACTCACGCGGTACTCGGCGGTGAAGGCACCGATCCCCGCCCCGGCGTAGACCCGGAAGCTCCCGGGGCTATCTGCAGAAGCACCACCGCCCTGCACACAGTGTTTGGCGGTGAGCACGGCTTTCGGCGCAATGATGATGGCGGTGCACCGGCTCCGCCGCCGGGCGTTGTAAAGCATCACCACCGCTGGGTGGTTGCTGAAGTCCGGGGTGCCGTCGACGATCGCTTCGGACGTGGCTCCGACCTGGTCCAGGGGGAGGGGCGCGGTGCACGCCAGCGCTCCCGATAAGAGCAGAGCGACCGGGGCAAGCCAGGGAAGCGATTTCGCCATTCGTATTGTCTCCGACATCGGTGCCACGCGAGCAAGCCGGTGAAGCCTGCCCAGATCGCCAGGGGGGGTCCTGGTGCGGTGGTGCCCGGTCCCCCGGTCGAACAGCCGCCGCCCTCTGACGTTCTCGATGAAGGTGCCACGCATGCCGCCGCAATGCCATCGGCCGTCCGCGCACATTCGAAGGGCCGCCGCACGGAGCGTCGGCGCCGCAGAGGCCAGTACAGACTCCGCCCCCGGTGCAGAGGCCGGAATTGCAGTCATCACGGCGGAGGCCCCCGTCAGCCACACTGCAGTCGCTGAACGGGGCCGGCCAGGGGTCCTTGCGCCCCTCCACAGGTGGCCAACAATCAGGGGGTCTTGCCCCTACAGGGTAGCAGAGGACAGTGACCTCGCGGCCGCCTTCCAGCGCTCATGGGCAGGGCCGTCGCCGGCCTCGGCGGCACTGCGGGCGGCGTCGTGATAGAGGCTCGATGCTTCGTCGCGATTCCTGCGGTGGTGCTCGACCACCCCGAGGGTGCCGAGGGCGAGGGCCGTGAGGGCCGGCGCGCCAGCCTTCGCCGCGAGGCTGCGGGCTTCGCGCGCCCGCTCGAGGGCGGTCTCCAGTTCGCCGTCTTGAGTGAGCACCTCGGCGAGCTCCACGACGGTGCGGGTGCGGCGCTCGGGGGTCGCCCCGATTTCCTTCTCGAGGAGCGCGGCCCGGCCGTAGGCGGTCTGGGCGCCTTCCGAGTCCCCGTCGACGCGGCGCACCCGGGCGATGGCGACTTGAACCGTCGCTTCCATGTCGCGATCTTTCTGGTTTTCGGCGAGCTCGAGGGCCTGGCCGAGGAGTCGCACCGCATCTCGACGCCGGTCCCGGCGCGCTGCGACCCGGCCGAGGACCAGGAGCATGCGCACTCGCTCCGCGCTCGCGGGGCCGGCGAGGTCGAGGGCTTCGCGGAGCACACCGTCGGCTCCGGCGACGTCTCCGCCCCGCTCGAGGGCTCCACCGAGCTTGCGACTGAAGGTGACGATGGCGCCTTCCAGCATGATGTCGCCGGTCTCGAGCATCTCTCGCCGGCCCAGGGCGAGGGCGCGCTGAAAAGCGAGGACGGCAGCGGTCGCATCGGAGCGGCGCAGCGCGCTGTCCCCCATGCGCTCGAGGAGCATGAGGGCGCTCATCGGCTCGCCGGCGCGGAAAGCATGCTCGGCGCGCACCTCGAGGGGTTCCTCGAATTCGGTCGCGAGATGCAGCGCTCGCGTATGCAAATCGCGCCTCGCCTCAGCCGGAATCGACCCCTCGACAATGTCCCGAACGAACGGGTGGGTGAAGACGACGTTTCCGTCGTCGAGGCGCAGGAGGTCGGCCTCGGTGACGGATTCGAGACCAGAGAAGTCTTGCGGATCGACGAGGCGGCGGAGGTACTCGAGGCTGCACGATTCGCCGATGACCGAGGTGGCCTGAATGACTCTGCGAGCTTCGAGACTCAAACGGTCGAGGCGCTGCGCCAGCGCGTCGGCGAGACGTACCGGGAGAGCTTCTTCGTCGAGAGTCGCGCCGAGGGCTTCCACCTGTTCGAGGTAAAGCGGAAGAAAACGTCGGTCAGGCGCGAACTGCGCCGCCTCGGACGAACTATCCGGACGATTCATGAACGCCGCCGCTGTCGCGGCGTCCAGGCCGACGAGCTCCACGACCTCGGGGGTGCCCATGCCCAATCTACTCTGGTATCCCGCCGTGACGAGGAGGAAGGGCATGCCCGCGAGTTGCCGGGGAAGGTCCGCGAGCACACGCCTGGTCAGGCCGTCGGTGTAGGGCAAGCCATCGACGAAAAGCGTCACGCGGCCGGATTCGACGGTGCTCGCCGCGACCTTGACCGCGGTGGCGAGGGCAGCCGTGACGGCGCCGGCGCGCCCCTGGTCTTCGAACCCGACGAGCCCGTTCGGCTCGACCACCTCGGAGACGCCCGCCCTCATGATCGGCTCGGAGAACACCCCGTCCGACGAGGCGAGGCGCGAGAGCTCGGACTCGTCGACCGAGAGCAGGGCGGCCATCAGAGTGCGGATGGCCGCGTAGGGAACCGGGGCGCGGGTGGGATGGGGCCCCGCCCCGACGACCAGGTCGCCCGCTTCTTCGGCGCGCCGAGCCACCTCTTCGAGGAGGCGGGTCTTGCCCACGCCGGGCTCTCCCGAGAGGTGAACCCAGACGGGCTTGGACATCGCTTCGGCGCGCAATGCGAGCAGGCGTTCGACTTCGGCATCTCGGCCGACGAAGGGACGCGTGGACTCCCGGGTGGGATAGAACGAGGGGGTGCGCGCCGGCGAGCTCGGTCGCTTCGATTCTTCGGCGACCGCAGGGAGGCCCCCGTTGAGACGCGCGCCGCACGACCCACAGAAACGCATCGTCGTCGGGTTGGGCTCGCTACAGGTCCCGCACTGAACCTGCTCCGGGGTTACTCGCGTGGCCTCAATCGCCGCGTCGCGAATCGCCCGCGCCATCTCATCGGCCGACTGGAAACGATCGGCGGGGGACTTGGCCAAGGCCTTCATCGTCACGTCGACGAAGGCGGCCGAAATGCCCCGCTCGGGGGCCGCCTCGGCCGGATTCGGAACGGGATCGTTGATGTGCCGGAGTACGACCTTGGTCGGCGTCTCGTCCTCGAAGGGGAGCTGATCGGTGAGGAGCTCGAAGAGCACGACGCCTAGGGCGTAGAGATCGGTGCGTCCGTCAACCGCCTCCCCGCGCCCTTGCTCCGGCGACATGTAGTCCGGTGTCCCGCAGACGAGCCCCGGCGAGGTGATGGAGGTCCCGCCGTGACCGCTCGCGATGGTCGCGAGGCCGAAGTCGACGACCTTGACGAGGTCGCCTCCGGACCGGAACCGCTTGATGATGATGTTTTCGGGCTTGAGGTCTCGGTGCACCACGCCGAGGGCGTGGGCCTCTCCGAGGGCGCCGAGCGCACCGGTGAGAGCGTCGGCAATCTGATCGAAGGGTAACGGCCCCTCCTCGTGCATGACGAGGGCGAGGTCTTTGCCCTTGAGATGCTCCATCACGAGGTAGAGCACCCCGTCGTCGGTCCGGCCGAAGTCGATGATGCTGACCGAGTTCGGATGGTTCAGGCGGCTTGACGCGCGGGCCTCGACGTAGAATCGCGCGACCGTCTGCTCGTCGCCGAGCAGATGCGGATGAATGACCTTCACGGCGACGGTGCGCCCGAGGGCGGTCTGCTCGGCGAGGTACACCCGCCCCATGCCGCCGACGCCGATCAGCTCTTGGAGGGTATAGGAGCCTCCGACCGTTCGGCCGACGAGGGGATCCTGCTGGGCGCTCGAAGCCGACATGACCGATCCGCATCGTACACAGAATCGGTCCCCATCGTTGCAGGGAGCGCCGCAGTGGTGACAGACTACGGTCACGATGGGCGTAGGTTATCCCATGGCCGACCCCATCCAAAGGGCTGATGTAGGTGAGCCCGACGAACTCGTCCGAAGCACCCGGGGGGATGCCGGTCGGGCGTTGGTCCTCGGTCTCAACGCCTGGGCACTGCTCACCGTCTTGCCGTTCTTCGTCGGCGGTCCGCGCGAGGTCCCCGCCCTCCTCTGGGCGCTCATCCCGCTGCCCTGCCTCTCGGTGGGCGCCGCCCTCGTACCGTGGCATCGACAAATCGCAGCGTGGATGCTCCTCGGCGCCTTCCCCACCTCGGTCGCGGGC
>JAFDCW010000052.1 GCA_019312705.1 Deltaproteobacteria bacterium | reverse complement strand
GAGCCTCTCCCCCATACCGGTCGAGGGTATTGAGTAGATTGAACGCCGCCGAGGCGACGCTCGCCGCGACGAGGGGACCGCCGAGTTGCTCATTCGACGCCGCAACGAGGCTGGCCGCATCCTGCCCCGCGAGGGGGCTGCCTCCGAGGGAGCGCAACGCCGCTCGGTGGGCGAGGGCCTCGAAGTGTTGGGGGTGGGCCAAGGGCAAAGCGCCGAGAGCTGCCGTCGCGTGCTCTTCGGCCGCGCCAAGGTGGTCTAGCTTCGCCAGCGCGCGGGCCGCGAGCAAGTGAACCTCGCCGATGAGCGTGGGCTCCTTGGCGATCGACAGCGCGCGCTCCATGCGAATGGCGGCGCCGTTGGCGTCGTCGGCGATCCACGCGTCCCGAGCGGCCTCGAGGAGTTGCCGGGCGCCCTCATCTGGGCGCCCCGCTGCGATCAGGTGGTGAGCGAGGGTGTCCGGCTCGGGGTTTCGCCGTGCCTTTTCGATGGACGCGGCGAGGCCATGGCCAATGGCGCGGTCGTCTTGGGACAGCGATGCGTACGCTGCATCACGAACGAGCCCCTGCCGAAAGCGATAGCCGGGGTCGGCGCCGCCGGTCACGGGGCTGTCCGGGCTGATGATCTCGGCGCGCACCAACTCGGAGAGCAGGAGTTCGATGGCCTCGCGGTCATAGGTACCGAGGAGGGCCCGCACGCCCTCCGTGGTGAATGCTTCGCCGAAGATGCTCGCCACGCGCACCACCGTTCGGAGCTTGGGCTCGAGGCGTTCGAGACGCGAAGAGAGGATGGTCGCCAAAGACTCCGGAAGCTCGAACTCCAGGGTGCCCGATTCGCTCTTCCAGCCACGCGCCCGCTGTTCAAGGGTCGCCCGAATGAGCTCCTCGAGTTGCAGCGGATTGCCCTCGCCGAGGCGAAGGACACGCTCGACGACTTGGTCGGTGGCATCTGGACCGAGCCCCCCCCGGACCAAGGCCTCAGCGGCGTGGGACCGGAGCCCCTGCAGGCGCATCACGGTCAAGTCCCAGTCGGTCTCGAGGAGCGGCAAGAGTTCTCGAATCTCGGGCCGTCCGAAGGCCAGGAAAACGACGGGCATGTCTCGCCGATCGCGGATGACCCGCTCGAAAACCTTCAGGCTCGCGATGTCACCGTTTTGCATGTCTTCGATGACGAAGACCACCGGGGTTCGGGCGGTGACCGAAGCGATGAACTCGGCGAAGGCGTCTCGGATTCGAGCGCGGAGGACTTCGGGGTTGGTCCGCGCCGCGTGCAGTTCCTCGTCGTTCTCCGCCGCGAGGCCGAGGACCTCGGATAGATAGCGCTCGACGACGGCTTGGCGGTCCGGGGCGACGATGCGAGAGAGTGAGTCGTGAAGAGACGCACGGCCGGCGCACGCTTCGGCCCTGCCCTCGTCGGCGAGAAGCTCACGCTGCAGCATTTGCCGGAGCACGTGCAGCGGCGCGCCCCGGGCCAGGGCATCGCCGCGGCAGAGCCAAATCGCCGGAGGTGAATCTTGCTCGGCCAAGCGTGCGAGCACTTCCTCTCGAACCCGCGACTTGCCGACCCCGGGGTTGCCGCTGACGATGATGGCTCGGGGAAAGCGCTCTTCGCAGGACTCGCGGATGACGAGCAGCAAGCGTTCGACGACGCTGTCTCGACCGACGAAGGCGGAGTAGGACCGGGCCGTCGTGGCCGCCGCGATGTCGCTTTCGCCGAGCAGCACGTGATGACCGTCCCGGTCCTCGACCGTGAAGCGGCCACGCAGAAGCTGGGCCGTCGGCTGGTCGACCACCACCCCGTTGCACTCGCGTGCTTTGTCCACCGCGGCCAGCTGACGAACCGCCCGGTCGATGACCTCCCCGACCGGCAAGCCGCCACCGGCGCGGGTCCACCCGGTCGCGAGGGACATGGGCAGGTCCGGGGCGGCGCGCCGAACGGCGAGGGCCGCGGAGGCTGCGCGCTCAGCCCGGTCCTTCGCTTCGCCTCCCCCTTCGAGGACGAGCACGCTGGTCCCGTCGGCGAGGGATTCGAGGCGCAGGTCGGGTGAGCTCGCCGCATTGCGGATGACCTCCGAGCGGCGCTGGTCCTCTCCGGAAACGAGGGTCTCGGCGCTGGTCGGATCCGGACTCCCTGCGAGAATGATGCTGACGATGCGACGCTCGCTCGGGGCGAAGCTGGGAATCGGGACGGGAAGCCCGCTCGGGCTCTTGATGCCCGTGCGCACATCTTCGAGGTTTTCGAGCAGCGCCGCCGCATCTGGCGGCCGCGCAGCGGGCTCCTTCTGGAGCATGCGAGCCAGGAGCGAATCGAGCTCCGGCGGCACGTCGGTGCGGTAGGCGGACAAGCGCGGGGGCTCCGCGAGGAGCAGCTTGGCGAGGACGGCGACCAGTTGGTCACCGGAGAAGGCCCGATGCCCGGTGATGCACTCGAAGAGCACGCAGCCCAAGCTGAAGATGTCGGACGGCGGACCGAGGGAGGTCTCCCCGCGAGCCTGCTCCGGGCTCATGTAGCCTGGCGTACCGATCAGCGCGCCGGTCTTGGTGATGGCGCGAGTCCCTTCGAGGACCCTGGCGATGCCAAAGTCCAGGACCCGGACATCGCGCGGGCTCCCGCCGACGAGGAAGATGTTTTCGGGTTTGAGGTCGCGGTGCACGATGCCGCGGCGGTGAGCCTCGGCGAGGGCCGCGGCGACGCGACCCGTGAGGGCCAGGGACTCCTCGATGCTGACGGTGCCCCGACCGAGGCGGTCCCCGAGGTCTTCACCATCGAGCCACTCCATGGCCAGAAAGAGCTGACCGCCCTCGGTGACCCCATGGGACACGTAGGCGACGATGGCCGGGTGCTGGAGCGTCGCGAGGACCTTGCATTCGCGCTGAAAGCGATCGGCGGCGCTGCCCGAAAAGCGCAACACCTTGACGGCGACGTCAGCTCCGAGGTGAGCGTCGTGGGCTCGCCACACCTCCCCCATCCCGCCCTTTCCGGCGAGGGAAATCAGGGTGAAGCGGTCGGCGACGCGGTCTCCAGCTTCCATGGATTGCCAAGTATCCACGAACGCCCCCGAGGCTGCTACCGGTGCGGTAGTTCTGGCGGCCGGGAAACGCTTATTTCCCGCCCTCGAAGTCCAGAGAGAGGGAATTGATGCAGTATCGCTGGCCCGTCGGCGCTGGCCCGTCCTCGAAGACGTGGCCGAGGTGGGCGTCACAATTCACGCAGCGGATCTCCGTGCGTACCGCACCGTGGCTCCGATCCTCGACGAAGCGGAGGGCCTCCGCATCGACCGGCTGGTAGAAGCTCGGCCACCCGGAACCGCTCTCGTATTTGTGGTCTGACTCGAAGAGCCCCGCATGGCAGCAAGCGCAGTGGTAGGCGCCGGATTCGTCGTGTTTGTAGTACTGGCCGGTGAAGGCCCGCTCGGTACCGCCCTCGCGAGTCACGGCGTATTGCTGGGGAGTGAGCGTCGCTTTGTATTCCGCGTCAGTCTTCTTGGGGTCCGCCATGCGCATTGAATGGGGCGGACAGGGCGAGGCGGCAAGGGGTAGGGTATCGCCATGGACGACGACGCCGAGGTGGTCCGCCTCGCCAACGAGGCTTTCTACCGAGCCTTCCGCGCCCGAAGCTACCCCGCGATGGAAGCCATCTGGGCCAAAGAGGCGCCGGTGGCCTGCATGCACCCGGGCATGGACGTCATCCTCGGACGAGCCGAGGTCCTCAAGAGCTGGCGCGGCATCCTGGCCCACGAAGGGGCGCCGAAGTTGTTCTGCGCCCGCGTCGAGGTGCGGGTCCTCGGGACGACCGCCTACGTCACCTGCCTCGAGGGCACGACCGGAGCCCCCCCCGCCCTCATCGCGACCAACATCTACGTTCGTGAAGACGACACGTGGCGCCTGGCCCTGCACCAGGCCGGGCCCCTCACGCAGAAGAGTCGCCTCGAGCCGCTGCCCGCGCCCCCGGACCCGGACCCGAAGGTCTGGAATTGAGCAGCCCCGCCGCTCAGTTCAGCGGCATTCGAAGCGCAGGCGAACCGGACGCAGCTGGCCGGAGTCTTGATCCGCGGCGTCGGTGACCTTGAGCACCCACTCACCTCGAGCCTGGCGCCCTTCGAGGGAGCTCGGCGAGTAGCCGCGGAAGGGATTGGAGTTTCGCAGATTCTGCAACGTCACCGCCCGGCCCTCGGGGGGCTCGATGCGCACCCGAAGGTCTCGGTGGAACGTATGGTTGCCGCGGACGGTGACGCGGGCCGAATCGATGACGCAGTCCTCGTCGACCGTCGCCCGGGACGTGGTGGTGTGGTTGTCGTAGATGCGGCCCCCGGGCCCCCCGGTGACCTCGACGACGCGGCCCGGAGCGCCACCCTCCGGCTCGGTCGTGGGGGTCGAATCACCGCCGGGGTCTGCCACGGGGGTGGTTCCCACGGGCAGCAGGGTCGCGGTGATGACGATCATCCCATTCACCGGCGCCGCCTGGATGGTCATCGGATCGAAGCCCTCTTTCGTGAAGACGAAGTCGAAGGTCTGAGGAGGTTGGCCGGCCTGGGTGGCCGGTGCCGGCACCTGGGTGGCCAGGGGCGTGACGCCGAGGGGGCGCCCGCCTCCGGTGACCGTTGCCCCGGGAGGGGTCGACGCCGCCGTGATGGACACCACCGACATCCCGGGTTGAGTTGGCGCCACCGGCGGGGGGGTCACCCCCGTATTGACCGGAGGCGGCGGGGGCGGCTGTTCGCTCGCGTCGAAGAGCCCGCAGCCGAGCATCAGCAGAAAAAGGACCGGGAAAGGGATCAAGCGTGCGTAGCGAAGGCGGGGCATGACTCTCGTTGGCTCTTTATCACATACGCACGGTCGCCGAGGATCCCCCCCCAATTGGCGACCAAAGGAGCGTGGAACTTGCGGCCGTGGTGACCCACGCGCACGCTGATCCCATGGTGCATCTCGCCGCGACTGTCCCGATGATCGCCTGCGCGGTCCTGCTCTCCTGGGTGGGTTGCGCGGGTTCCGAGACGGCGCGCAGCGAGGGCAGTGCCGAAGTCGAGGCCCAAGAGGCCCAAGAGGCCCAAGAGGCCCAAGAGGCCCAAGAGGCCCAAGAGGCCCAAGTCATCGAGGAGCGTAGGGACGAGACGGCCGTCGTGGAGGAGACCACGGACGACACGCTCACGGTAGAACAGTCCCCAGAAGCGGACCCACCGGAGAGCGCCGGGCCAGCAGACGTAGACGGCGAGGCAGAAGCAGGGGCAGAGGTGGAGGCAGAGGCAAACCCAGAGAGCGCCCCCTCGGAGATCACGGCCGCCGAGCTCTTCGCCCTCCCCGGCTCGGCCTCGCTCTCCACCGGGGACCCGAACCACGGCGCCCTCCAGACCGGTGTGCCCCTTCCAGCCTTCGCCCCGGGCCTGCGCTCGAACCCGATTCGACCGAACCGGGACGCCTACTACGGAACTGTGGAGATGGCCCAGGCCCTCGTCCGTGCCGCCGCCGCCGTCGAAGAAGCGCTCCCCGGGGCGGAGATGACCATTAGCGACATGTCCCGGCGGGAAGGTGGCCCCCTCCCCCACCACGGGTCCCACCAGGCAGGCCGGGATGTCGACCTGCTCTTTTACTACCTCGACAGGCACGGCGAACCGATGCGCAGCAAGGGCGTGCCCGTCGACCCGGACGGAAGAGGATGGGACTTCGCCGACCTCTCGGACCCCCATGACGACGTCCGCATGCGCATCGACATCCCGCGCACCTGGCGGTTCCTTCAAGCCCTCGTCGAAGACGAAGACACCCACGTCCAGCGCATCTTCGTCGTCGAGCACGTACGGGAAATGCTCCTCGCCCATGCGCGGCGCGTGCGCGCCCCGGGCCGGGCAATCCAGCGCATCGACCAGATGACCTGCCAGCCCTCCCACCCCCACGACGACCACCTGCACATCCGCTTCTTCTGCACCGCCGAAGACATCCGCGACGGGGGCTGCGAAGATACCTACCCGATGTACGGATGGCACCGCCGAACCATCCGGCGAGCCGGCGAAGAGCCGGTCATCGCCCGGCGCCAACGACGCCCCCGCAACACCCCGGCGGTGGCGACCCCGCGCCCGGCCATGGCGCGTACCGTCTCCCGCGACGAAGCCCGCCGGCGCGCTGGCCCGATGCACCGGCGGGTCCGCGCGTGGCTCGATAGGCGCGAAGAGTGGGCGGACAAGCCGCACCCCGGGCGGCCCTGGTGCCCGTAGTTGGCTGGGCGGCGAGGGGCCGGACCAAGAGGGCCTCGTGGCTCGGTTGAGGTAGCGCCGGCGGGCGGCACGGTTTCTCAGGCCTTCGGGCCGAAGCTCACCACCAAGTACCCACCGGACTTGTCGTCCTTCTGGATCTCGAGGAGGCCGCGCTCCCGGCAGTCTTCGAGCAGCTCGTTGAAGCTGCGGTAGCCATGGAAGTTCTCGTTGAAGTTCGGGCGCTTGCGCTTGAGGGTCTGCTTGATCATCGAGCCCCAGAGGTTGTCATCCCGGTCGCGGAAGAGGGAGTCGACGGTGTCGAGGACCATCTCGAGGGCCTTCTCCTTCTTCTCCTCGGAGACCTCCGGGTCGACGGGGCGCGGCGGACGGTTGCCGCTGTCGGACCGGCCCTTCGAGTCCGAGGACCGGGGCCGGCTCTTGGTGCGCGCGGCTTTGCGCTTCTGCCCGGGGCGATGTTTGACGAGATCGTCGTAGTAGATGAACTCGTCGCAGTTATCGATGAGCAGGTCCGAGCTCGAGTTCTTCACCCCGAGGCCGATCACCTTCTTGTTGTTCTCCCGGAGCTTGCTCACCAACGGTGAGAAGTCGCTGTCCCCGGTGATGAGGCAGAAGAGGTCGACGTGGCTCTTGGTGTAACAAAGGTCGAGGGCGTCGACGACCATGCGGATGTCCGCCGAGTTCTTACCGCTGTAAGAGTCGTGGGGGATCTCGATGAGTTCGAAGGCCGCCTGGTGCAGCGCCCGACGATCGGTCTTGTACCGCTCCCAGTCGGCGTAGGCCTTCTTGACCACGACGTTGCCCTTATCGAGCACGCGCTCGAGGGCCAGGGCGATGTCGAACTTGTCGTACTTGGCGTCGCGGACCCCGATGGCGACGTTCTCGTAGTCACAGAAGACCGCGATATTTGGGGCAAAATCCATGACGCCCCGTAACACGGAGCCGGGCGGGGTGCCACACTGAGGCGGCACCTCACCGCCCCCTGCGTCAATAGACGCCGGCGGCGGCCCGGTCCAGATGACCGTCGACCTCGCCGAGGAGCATCGCATTGCCGTCCTGCGCATAGCTCCGGAGGGCGGCCTCGCAGTCGCCGAGGCGCTCGACGAAGGCGTGCACGGTCCGAGGGTCGTCGAGGTCCGGCGCATACACCCCGTAGCCCACACGCTCGAGGTACCGGGCGTTCAGGATCTGCTCGAACTGCCCCCCGAGGGGGACCGCGAGCATGGGCTTGTGCAGGTAGACCGCCTCGCCCATCAGGGTGAAGCCGCCGCTGGCGATGACCCCCCGGGCGCTCGCGAGATCGTCGACGAAGCCTCCCTCGCTGAAGGGCCGGTAGGTCAGGTTTCCCTCGACGACGTCTTCCTCGATGTCCCGGCGGAGGCCGTAGATTCGGCAGGGCATGCCGGTGGCGGCGAGGGCCTGGACGAGCTCTTCGTGGCCTTCGGCGGTTTGGTAGACCAACAGGTGCTCCCCCTTGGACGGGGTGGCCTCGAGGATTTCACGGCGCAGAATCGGCGGGCAGAGCGTCGTTCGGTCCTTGCGAAGCTCGGGGTGGAAGAAGGTCGTGATGAGGTAGTGGGCACACCGGGGCAGCTTGCCCTTCACGAAGGCCTTGGCTAACTCGAAGTCGGCGCGGTGCCCCTCGTAGAGCTCTTCGGGGATCTGACAGCGATGGATGATCTGCATGTTGTCGATGCTGATCACCGGCACATCGTGCAATCGCCCGTAGAGGTACGACCACGACTCGAAGTCACTGATGACGACATCGGGATGAAAATCGTCGACGAGGTCGAAGTACGCTTTGACGTTCCTCGGGACCCCCACCGCCCCCGAGAGCACGTTCGACCAGAAGGTCTTGCCCCGCCGCACGCGGTTCTCGTCATAGACGATGTGCAGGCCGTGGATTTCGTTGACGTCGGCAAAGTGCTTGGAGAGCGAGTCGACCGCCCGCCCCGAGGCGACGATCTCGACCTCGTGGCCCTGCTCGACCAGATGCTCGAGGACGACGCGGCTGCGCATCGCGTGCCCCATGCCTTCGCCCACGACGCCGTAGAGGATCTTCACCGGCGAATCATAGCGTAGGCTGACACCGTGATGCGGCGACGAATCTGGTCTGAGGCGGTCCCGCCGCGTGAAGCCGCCGCCCCAGAGGTGCTGACGCTCCTGGCCCGCGCCGACGTCCAGCTCATTCAGGCGGTTTTTCCCCATACCCTCGGCGACGCCGGTGAGCTGGTGCGCGCATGCCGGTCCCATGGGGTGTCCGTCGGCCTCTGGCCGATGCTCGACGACATCGACGGGCGCTGGGCGTCCCGAAAGAACGGCGTCGCCTACGCCGAACACGTGCGCCGGCTGCTCGAAGTCCTCGGCGGTACCCTCCCCGACACCGTCGCCATCGATCTCGAACCCCCGATCAGCGACGTTCGCCGCATGCTCGCCGCCGACCCCCGACCCCTCCTCGGCCCACTCTTCGCGCCCCCACCCCTCGCCGGTGAGCGCGCCCTCGAAGCCCTCGTCGACGATCTGAATCGCCACGGCATCGAGACCCTCGCGGCGCTGGTCCCGCCCCTCGGAACGGGCTGGATCGGGACCCGCGGCTACGCCCTCGCCTTCGGCTCCCCCCTCCCCGACCTCAGGCTCCAGCGCCTCGGCCCCATGGGCTACACGACGCTGCTCTCCGGCTACTCCCGGGGGACGCTGCGGCGCGCGGACGCGCGCGCGCTGCTCGCCATGGTCGCCAAGGGAGCAGCGCGGCACCTCGGCCCTGCCGCGACCCTGTCCCTCGGCGTCGTCGGCGGCGGCGCCCTCGGCGACGAAGCGACCTACCGGACCCCGGCGGACCTCGCGGAGGATGTTGCGGTGGCCCGGGCCGCCGGGGTCGACGACCTCGCCCTCTTCAGCCTCGACGGACTGCTCGGCCGGCCTCCGGCGGCACGGTGGCTCGAAGCCTTCACCGAGACCCCCGCCGCCGCGATCCTCGAGCGCCCGAGCCGACGAGCACGGGCGCTGCGCCTGGGCATCTCGGCCTCTGGTGCGGCCCTCAGCGCCCTCGCCGCGACTGCACGATTTGGTAGACGCCGAGGCCTGCGATGAGCACGCCGAAACCGACCAGCCCTTCCCAACTGTTCGTGCCGATAATCGTGTACCCGTTGAACCCGCCGACGACCATCGCGACGCCGACCGCTACGTTGAATATGCCTACGCCCATCGGTTGACTATACCTTGCGCGACCGCTGTCGGGGAGGGACGATGCCCGCCGATGAGCACCGACAGCAATCTACTGACGAGCCTCACCAGCATGTTCCGGGCGGCCCCCCGGCCCATCGATCGTTTGCTGCGCCCACTTTCGGCCTTCACCCACCACAAGCTGGCCGGGGCGGGGCTGCTCATGCTGGCGGCGATCGCGGCCATCGTCTGGGCAAACTCCCCCTGGGCCGAGAGCTACTACCACCTCCTCCACCTCGAAGCCGGCGTGCACTTCGCGGGTATCCCCCTCGAAAAGTCGCTCCACCACTGGATCAACGACGGCCTCATGGGGGTCTATTTCTTCCTCGTCGGCCTCGAGATCAAGCGCGAGCTCCTCGTCGGTGAACTCTCCAGTCTGCGCAAGGCCACCCTGCCAGCCATCGCCGCCGTCGGCGGCATGATCGTGCCCGCGATTATCTATTTCCTCATCAACAGCGACGGCCCCGGCGTCGGCGGCTGGGGCATCCCCATGGCGACGGACATCGCCTTCGCCCTCGGCGTCCTGGCATTGCTCGGGGACCGCGTGCCCCTCGGACTCAAGGTCTTCCTGACGGCCCTGGCAATCGTCGACGACATCGGCGCGGTCCTGGTCATCGCCATCTTCTATACGAGCGACCTCTCGCTCACCGCCCTCGGCTTCGGCTTCGTCTGCCTCGCGTTCTCCATCGGACTGAATCTGATGGGCACTCGGAACCCGGTGGCCTACCTCTTCTTCGGCGTACTCGCGTGGATCGGCTTCCTAGAGTCCGGCGTGCACGCCACCATCGCCGCGATCCTCATGGCCTTCACGATCCCCGCCCGGACGTGGATCGACGGCGAAGACTTCATGCAGCGCATGCAGCTGCTCACCGACAAGCTGCGTCAGGCCGGCGTCCCCTACGACCACTCGATGAACAGCAACAAGCAGCAAGTCATCTTCGAGAAGATGAACGAGTCGATCGACCACGCAAGCGCGCCGCTGCAACGCATCGAACACGCCCTCGTCGGCCCCTCGACCTTCCTCGTCCTGCCCCTCTTTGCCCTAGCCAACGCCGGCGTGCGCATCGAAGGGGGGCTCTTCTCGGAGCTGGCGAACCCCGTCCCCCTCGGCATCATCCTCGGGCTCTTCGTCGGCAAACTGGTCGGCATCACGGGGTCGTCGTGGCTCGCGGTGAAGCTCCATGTCGCCGATCTGCCAACCAACGTGACCTGGTCGCAGGTCGGGGCGGTCAGCCTGCTCGGAGGCATCGGCTTCACGATGGCCCTCTTCGTCGCCTCCCTCGCCTTCGAGGACCCGGCCCTCATCGAGGCCGCCAAGGTCGGCATCCTCGCGGCATCGGCGATATCGGGCACGGTTGGCTTCTTGATACTCCGGGCGACCTGCGGGCACGAGGACAAGCCAGTCCGAGATGTGGTCTGACGGTCCACTGGCTCGACCAGCCGTCGCCTTTTGGCCTATGGTGCAGTCATGCCGGTAGGTATTTTCGAGTTCCTGATTCTGACGGTCATCCTCGTCACAGCGCTCGTGATGAGCGGCGTGCCCCTGTGGGCCGCCATCGACGCCAGCAAGATGCAGGACGCGTCCTGGGAGATGGCGGGTCGGGACAAGCGCTCCTGGGTCCTCATCCTCATTGGCTGCGCCGTCTTCTGGGGGCTGGGGTTCATCGTCGCCGTCTACTACCTCGGGACCGTACGTCGAACGGTCGCGGCCTTCGAGCGCGACCCCAACCGGCCGACCCAGACCCCCACGTGATGCCGCGACCGGGGCGGCTCCCGGGCCGCGTCAGCGAATCTCGAAGAGCACCCTGCCGACCTCGGTAGCACCGACGGAGCCGGTGATGCTGTAGAGCCCGGGCAGCCACTCGAAGTGACCGCCGACGCGACGCCCCCCGCCCTCGCTCAGCTCACGGGGGTCGACCGCGAAGAACCCTTGCTCTCGGCCCGCCGGGATCGGCGTCTGCTCGCGATGAATGACCGACCCCTGAGCGAGGGCCGTCGCCTCCGCCCGAACCTCGAAACGCAGCGACCCACCTGCG
>JAFDCW010000583.1 GCA_019312705.1 Deltaproteobacteria bacterium | reverse complement strand
ACCCGGGCGTGCTCGCCGGCGCGAGGTAGATGGCGCCGCCCAACTCGAAAGCGAGCACGTCTCCGGCGACCGAAGGAGCCGAAGCCACGTCTTCGGCCTGGAGCGCGGCGCCGGCATCGAGGGTGACGGCGAGGGGCACCCGGTCGCGCCAACCAGCGGCCACGTCGCAGAGGGAGATGGCGGCGGTTACGCCCCGGAGTCGGGTGGGCAGCCGGGTGGCCGGGTTGATGGTCCGGCCCCAGAGGACGGTGGAGACCGAGGCCCGGGGGCGGTACTGGGCCTCGAAAGGCGTCGCCGTGCCACGGTGGACCGCCGCCGTGCCGTCGGGGCGAAGATCGAGGACCCACTCTTCGGCCTCCGTGACCTCGTCCCACTGCTTCACCGGAGTGTCACCGATGAGCAGTGCCATGCGCTGTCGACTGGCGCTGTAGACGAGGGCCGCGACGGGGCGCACCGGCCCGGGGATGGTGGTCTGTTCCGTGACGCCGAGGGCGACGCTCTCCGCGCATGCGCTCTCGCAGCTGGTCGGGGGCACGAAGGTCGCGGTCAGGCGCAGGCGGTGAAGGACGAGGTCAACACGCTCGGTGGTCAGAACGCCGGCGATGCCGCCGAGGTCGCCCCCGGGCGCGATGTCATCGCCTTCGGTCCCGAAGGCGAACGACGATGGACTGCCGAAGCCGACGACGCCCGGGGCGCAGTCCGCGATGCTGTTGTTTGTGGCGCAGCTCGCGGTCGTGAAGGCCCCTTCGAGGGCCGGCCGCGGCATGGCGGCGCAGCACGCACCGTCGCCGACGCAACAGCTGCGCACGTCGAGGCACGATCCGTCGTCGCAGCCGAGGCTTCCATCGCCCTCGGCGTAGCACCCGGCGTGGCCATCCAACGAAGGCTCGGCATCGTCGTCGAAGCCGTCGCCAGCCCGAGCCAGCAGGGGAGAGCCCGGCTCTGCTGGGTTGGTCCGGGGGCCATCGAGCGCGGTATCCGCAGTTGCGTCCCGCGCATTTTGATCGAGGCCTGTGTCCATGAGAGTCGTGCTGCCATCCAGCCCGGTCGTCCTGCCCCCCCCTGCCTCGTCGCCGGACGAACACCCCGTGAGCACGAGGGCGGAGACCAGGAGCGCGTGGATACCGAAGGACCGGGGCATCAGAAGGTCCCGTTGTCGGTACCCGAGCGCGTCGCCCAGCCGAGGGTCGAGCGCACCCCGTCGAGGCCCGAGTAAACCATCTCGAGCGTATCACCCGCCCCGGTGGCGTCTGCTTCGGAGACCCCGAGGGCCTGCCAATTGGCGGCGTCCGCATCGAGCACGGCGCCGCCCGTGGGGCTGCGCCAGTCGAGCAGATCGTCCGAGACCAGGAGGCCGATGCTGGTGCGGGTCCCGCGCCGGGCGCTGTAGTGCAGATGCCACGCCCCGTTGTGGATGGAGAGGGCCGGGTGGCCGACCTCGTCGCGGTCGAAGCCCGCCGCACTTCCATCACCGCGCCCGGTGAGAGCCTTGAGGGCGGGCAGATCGAAGAGGTTGAAGGTGTCCGGCGCTGCCGTATCCGAGCGGTAGATCTCCAGCCAGGTCCCCGCCGGGTCCTCGCCGCGCACGACGAGGACCTGCTCACCGCTCTCGTGTTCGAAGACGGTGGGCTCGGAGACCCCGGTGGTCACGTCGTTCATGTCGTCGAGGGTTTCGGTGCGTGAGCGGACGGCGACCTGGGGGGGCTCTGCGGTCTCGAAGTCGAGGGAGAAGTCTTGGCGCCCGATCGAAGGCACGCCGTTGTCCCGGAGGGTGAAGAAGAGCCGCCACCCCTCGCCGCGGCGCACCAGTTCCGGATCTGAGACCGTTGCTGTTCCGCTCACCAGAGAGGCCACCGTGGCCGGCGAAACCGAAGTCGCCGGGAGGGCGACGCTCGTGAACTCGTGGGGCACGACGGTCCCGAGCGCGATGTAGATTTCGCCGCCCTGCTCGTAGGCGAGGGCGCGGTCGGCGCCTGTGGTGAGGCTCGCGCTCTCGCCGAAGACCGGCCCTCCGTCGACGAGGACCTGCTGCCGGTTTCGCCATCCGGTGGGCACGTCGCAGAGATCGACCGCCACGTGCATGATTTGAATCGTCGTCGGCGACTCCCCGCCCGCGGGATTGAGGGAGTGCCCGAAGATGGCCAAGTGGGCTTCGCGGTCGGGGCGATAGTGCGCGGTGAACAGGGCCCTTCCGCTGAGCGCCGCGCGCACCGAGACCTCCCCGGTCGGCTGGAGGTCGAGCACGTAGTCGGTATCCATCGGGGGTGCATCGTCGAACCAGACCACGACGTCCCGGACCATGAGCATCAGGCGGTCGCGCGCCGCCGCGTACTGAAGGGACGCGAGGGTGCGCAGTTCCCCCGTGACCTCGCTCTGGGTGGTGACCCCGACGCCGGCGGTCTCGAAACACCTGGCGTCGCAGGTGCCGGACGGGGTGAAATGGGCGGTGACGGATACACGGTGCTGCGTCAGGTCGACCGTCGCATCCGTGAGGAAGCCGCTATCCCCGTCGCCGTCTCCGCCGGGGGAGATGCCGTCGCCGGAGATGCTCGGCGTTGGGCTGCCAAAAAGCGTCACGCCGGCGAAGCAGTCTCCCGCCGGCCCGTCGTCGCAGGACGACGAATCGAGGGTTGGGAGCACGCTGGCCGCTACCGGGGCGCAGCAAGTCCCAGCGCCGACGCAGCAGCTGCGAACGGAGTCGCAACCGTCGCCGCCGCACTCTCCCGTGAAGCACTCGGCCATGCCCGACGCCGAGGAGAAGCGGTCTTCGGAGGCGTCGCGGGCCAGGAGGCCCCGGTCTGCGGGGGGGTGCGTCACCCCTGCGTCGGCCGAGGGCATGGCGGAGTCGCTGCCGCCAGGGTCGATGACGTCGCCGTCGCTGTCGAGGACGCTGCTGTCTCCGAGACCACCCTCGTCGACGACGCGCGTGTCGTAGTCGCCACATCCGCTGGTCAGAAGAGCGGCCATCGCCGGGATCACGAGGGCTGTCTGGAGCACCTTCACGGCGCCACCACCGCCGGCGTCGGTCGCCGGGCGTAGCCGACGCCTGTCTCGAACCCGTCCGTGCCCTCGTAGATCGCGACGGCGAAACCATCGACGATCTCGATGTCCACCCCACGGACCCCGAGCGCGTCGAAGCCCACGTTGTCTCCGCTGAGGATCGGCGTGGTCGGGGCGACATCGCGGAAGCTGAGGAAGTCTTCGCTCGCGAGCAGGCCGATGGCCCACCGGGTGCCCCGGCGACCGGCGTAGTAGAGGTGGAAGGCGCCGTCCCACACGAGCAGGCTCGGCTGGGCGACCTCGTCGGCGGCGAAGCCCGTCCGAGCTGTCGCATCGCCTCGCGCGGTCATCGTGTCGAGGTCGCCGGTGATGCGGACGAATAGCCCCGCCTCGGGGTCCTCCGGCGGCTCGCGGCTTTCGACAAAACCGACGAGGCTGTGGCTGCCGTCGGTCGAGGTCGCCCGGACGACCGCGACCCGAAGTCCGTCCTCGGTCACGGCAACGCTGGGCATCTCGAGGGAGCTGAGGTCGAACCATCCGTCAGAGGTGATGAGCGGCTCTTCGTCCGCGACCAGATCGGTCGGTGTCGGACCTTCGGCGTGGCCTATTGTCAGCACTCCCCTGGGGCCCTCCGCCGTGTAGTAGAGGTGCCAGAGTTCTGCGTCCTCGTCGTAGGCCAATTCGGGATCTCGCACCGAGACTGACTGATGGCCCTGGCCGGGAGCGAGGATCTCGGTCGTCGAATCGTGGGCGATGCGTAGCTCGCTGAGACCGAGGCTGCTCTCGAAGGCGCCGAAGATTCGCCCGGTTCCGTCCCCGTCATGCTCGTCGAAGGCGATCCAGCGTCGCGGCGTGTCGTCGGTAGCAGACCG